>CAUJGH010000409.1 GCA_963169575.1 Myxococcota bacterium
GGCGCGCGCCGCTGGTCGGCGAGCAGACGCGCGAGGTGCTCGGCGAATTGGGTCTGTCGGCAGACGATATCGAGGCACTGCTCGGCGAACGCGTGGTTGCGTCGAGCGCAGCGCGATAGGCAGGCCGCCGGGCCCGCTTCGACGGGTCGAAGATCATGCCCGTCTCCTCTCGCGCGGAGCCGTCTTGCTATCGTGCGGCGTCATGACGCACACGATTCCGCTCGGAAGACTCCGACTCCTCCTTCTTCTCGCCAGCCTCGTCGCGACCCTCGCCTGCGCCCCGATCCAGCCGGAGATCGAGACCGGCCCGGATGCCGAGGTCACCCATGACGGGCTGCATCGCGTGAGGCGGAGCCGCCAGTTCCAGCGGGCCTGGATCAAGCCCGACGCGAACCTGGCCAGCTATTCGAAATTCCTGACCATCAACGCCGGCATTCATTACACCCGGCGCGCGAACAAAGGGCGCGACGAGTTTCCGCTCTCGGAGACCCAGCTCGGAGATCTGCGCGATGGACTCACCGACGCGATCGAAGAGGCGCTCGAAGCAGAGGGGCATTGGCGCCGGGCGGAGGAGCGGGGACCGGACGTGCTCGTCCTGCGCGTGGCGCTGATCGATGTCTTCCTCACCTCGCCGCCGGAGAAGGCGGGTCGCGACCGCTCTTATGGCAGCACGGCCGGGGAGGCGACGCTGATCGTCGAGGTCTTCGACTCGCAGTCGCTCGAGATCCTGGCCCGGATCGCGGACCGGCGGACCGCGGACCGCGATGCCTCTTCTTGGCGCAACGACACGATCACGAACCGTCGGGCCGCCAAGCGCCTCTTCACGATCTGGGCGCGCAAGCTCGTCGATGCGCTCGAATTCGCGCGTTCGCTCGGGCCCGCCGATGTGGCGGCCCCGGCGGAGCCGGCGGCTGGCTCGTCGGACCCGGACGGTCCGCCGGCCGGCTGAGGCGCCCCGCGTCGCGGAGGGCGGCCCTGGATCGACTCGACCTCGCGGCCGGGGCCCCGGCGAGACTCGTCGTCGGCCCGACCCTTCGGGCGCGGGCTCAGCGGCCCAGGTCGCTGCGACATGCTCAGAGCCGATGGGACGCTCATGGCGTCGATCCGATCCGAGGGCGCGAACGAGCGTTGAAAGATGCGCGGGTTCCCGAAATCGTCGATCCGGTCGACGATGCGATGCTTTGCGGGGCCCTTCGTCCGCGAGCGCCGTCGATGCCTTCGAAACGACCAGCGAAACGAGGAAATTCGCCATGAAACTCGATCCCAATCGGACCTGGAAGCTCGTCGAGAAGCGCCTGGCGGGCGAGTCGGATCCGACGCGTCGCCGCAATCTCGAACTCGTCCTCGCCCACATGAAGGCGGAGGCCCATGCGGACATCGAAGGAGTGGTCGCGACCCTGTGCCAGGCGCCGGTCTACCGGACCTACAGCATGCCCGACGACGAGACGCTGAATCCCAAGGGATCTCGAGACGCCGTCCGCGCGTTCTACGATGCGACCATCGTCCAGACCGGCGCGCATCGGCTCGAGTTCGCCTGCGACCGTGTGATCGTCGACGACGAGGCGGTCTTCACCGAAGGCGAAATGCGCATGGCCTATCCCGGCCGGACGCTGCTCGCGATGGGAGTCGAGGTCGACGATCCGGACGCCTACTACCTCGCAGAATATCGGATGGCGATCGTCTGGCCGGTGCACACCGGCGAGCGCAAGCTCACGGGCGAGGAGGTCTACAGCGGGGGGAATGGATTCGACGGCATCGCCGGTCGAAAGATCTCGCTCGCGGACGTCGTCGCGCTCGAGCCGCGGGACTAGCGGCGAGGGAGCATGCGCGACCGCTCTCTCGGATCTTCGGAGGGCGGGATCGCGATGGAGCGCCCGAATCTCTTGCTTGCCGAAGGATTCCTGCCGTGCGTACCGCCTTCCGCGCGAGGTCGCCGCGGCGTTCGATCACGGAAGGACGAGGCGGCGCTTGAGCCACTCCGACACGCCGACATAGCCGAGCGTGACGAGCACGACCGCGGCCAGGATTCCGGGCGGGAGGGCGACGAAGCCGAAGAAGGCGCTTCCGGGAAGCCACGGAATCGCCAGTGCCAACACGGCCACCCCACCAGTCGAGAGCGCGAGCCATCGCGAGGGCCGACTGCGAAGCAACGGGAGCCGCGTCCGGACGACGAGCACGATCGCGAGCTCCGTGAGGAGCGACTCGACGAACCAGCCCGTCCGGAAGACGTCCGCCGCTCCCCGAGAGAGTTGCCACAAGACGGCGAAGGTCATCAGGTCGAAGGCCGAGCTGATCAGACCGAACACCAGCATGAAATTGCGGATCGATCGCACGCTCCAGCGCCTCGCCTCGCGGATGCGATCGTCGTCCACGCGATCGGCCGGCAGCGTCAACATCGGGAGATCCGAGAGCAGGTTGTTGAGCAGGATCTGCTTCGGGAGCAGCGGCAGGAACGGCAGGAAGAGCGCCGCCGCCGCCATGCTCAACATGTTCCCGAAGTTCGCGCTCGAGGAGGACGAAATCCGCCGCCTGCTTCGCGACGTCGACCGCGCCGTCGACCGAGATCCCGACGTCGGCGCTGTGGAGGGCCGACGCGTCGTTGATCCCGTCCCCGAGGTAGCCCACGACGTGACCGGCCTTCTTCAGGCTCAGGAGGATCCGCTCCTTCTGGTTGGGGTCGACCTCGACGAAGAGATCCACGTCGCTGGCGATTCCGCGCAGAGCCTCGTCGTTCAGCGTGTCGAGCTCGCGACCGGAGAGCAGTCTCGGCGATTCGAAGCCGACCTCTCGCGCGACATGGGCTGCTCCGAGCCGATTGTCCCCGGTGACGACCTTGATCGACACCCCCAATCGGCGCAGACCCGCGAGAGTCTCGGCGACGCCGGGCTTCGGCCGATCCCGAAAGACCAGGAAGCCCTCGAAGGTCATTTCGGTCTCGTCTTCGCGCGCATACCGTTCCCGAAGCGGGAGCCAGCGCGACGCCACGCCCAGCACGCGCGCTCCGCCGTCGCTCTAGCCGGCGAAGCGTGCCTCGAGGGCCGCCCGCAGCGCTGCGTCGAGGACCGCGACCCCGTTGGGCCCGCGGACTTGCGAGCAGGCTTCCAGCACGTTCGCGAAGGCGCCCTTCGAGACGAGCAGCGCGCCGTCGCCCTCGGCGACGACCACCGAGAGCCGCCGTCGCACGAAGTCGTAGGGGATCTCGTCGAGCTTGCGAGCGGCCGCGATCGGCGTCCCGCGCCGCAAGGCTTCGGCGACGATCGCCTCGTCGAGGGGATTGGCGAGGCCCTGCTGCAGGCTGGCGTTGATCCAGCCCGCACGAAAGATGGAATCGGAGGCCTTGCCGTCGACGTCGGCCGCGAGCTCGAGCGCCATCGCGCCGACCGTCAACGTGCCGGTCTTGTCGGTACACAGCACGTCCATGCGGCCGAAGTTCTCGATCGCATTGAGCCTTCGGGCGATCGAGCCGTAGGCCGTCGCCTCGCCCGTCCGCACCACGAGCAGCCGTGCCGTCCCGCTCCGAACGGAGGTCCCCATGAAGTCGCAGTTGGAGCGCTCGGCGATTTCCGCCGTCGCTGCGACGACGCCCGGCCGCTTCTCGACGGGAAAGACCTCACCCGTCAGGACCGCCTGGCTCACGAGCAGATCGCGCGTCTCGAGGACGACCCCGTCGGCCGGAATCAGGTTGTCGGCGGAGACGACGACGACGTCGCCCGGATCTCCGCCGTCTGCAGCCCGTGTCCGTGTCAAGTGCAGAACATTCCCGGCCGCCCCGTTATCCGCCAACGCCACTCCTCAGTCACACCCCGAAGTCTGCGGTGGCCCGGTCGCCGGATCGGGCGCTGGAAACGGCGTCGGGTCGAGGAAGCGGCGCAGAACGTTCTCGCTGATCCGCGCGATCTCGTTGCGGTGGTTGGCGTACGGCAGGCTACCGGCCCAGGCGATCGAGCCCGTCGAGAAGACGGCGCCGCCCTTCGGCGTCTCGAAGAAGACCAGATCCGCGCGCACGTGCGGGTCCTGCGGGTCGAGCGGCGCCATGTAGAGGAACTCCTCCTTGGTCTTCAGCATGTCCGGTCCGAAGCCGGAGGCGGAGGCGAGGCGGAGTGCGTGGGGCGGCGTGCCGAGGACGTCGTCGGTGCGATCGATCTCCTCACAGGCGGCGCCGCCGAGGGGGCCGAAGGCGCCGATCTCGTCGCCGGCGACGCCGTCGAAGATCCAGGCCGCGCGCGGGTCCCGCGCGGCGGGGAGCAGCCGGTACGGCCGCCCATCGAGGAAGCCCTGGGCGCAGAAGCCGGTTCCGACGAGGCGATTCGGCGGGCGGCCGATGCGGCGCCAGAGCCCGCCGAGCTCGCCGGTCCAGGCATGATGATATTCGCCGGGCCGGGCTTCCCAGGTGCGCGTCCCGTCCTCGGCGCGGCGCAGCTCGAGGGCCGCGGGCCATTGATGCGAGAGCGCGATCCGCCAGTAGAAGCCGTTCGCGCCCGCATAGAAGAGCCGGCCCCCGGCGGCGAGCCAGGCCTCGAGGGCATCGAGCATGCGGGTCGTGTCGTACTCGGGATGCGTTCCGGTGAGCACGGCGCGGTAGCGCGAGAGCAGCGCCGTGCCTTCTTCGTGGAGCTGGTGGTCGGTGATCACGTCGTAGTCGAGACCGATCGCATCGAGAAAGCGCAGCAGCAGCGAGTCCGCATTGAGACCCCAGGGATCGCGCTGCGGGCGGAGGCTGAGGAGCGGGCGGAGCCAGGAGGAATGGTGGATGCCGCTTCCGTCGTCGTGCGTGTGGTAACAGCCGCCCCCGAACTCCTGCTCGGCGGCGAGCAGCTCGGCGTCGAGCTCACCGCCGCGGCCGGCGAGGACGGCGGCATAGGTGTGGGGCGGCAGCAGGTTCGCATAGGCGAGATAGGTCGCGGTCGGCGCCAGGAAGGCGAGCTTCGCCCGCGCTTCGCCGCGCGGCGGTGTGACGAAGAACGGCAGGTGGTCGACCGTCCGGCCGTCCAGCTGCAGCCGCACTGCGTAGAGTCCGCTGCGCCATTCGCGGGGGACGGCGAGCTCGAAGGCGCGGGGCCAGCCCGCGTCGTAGACGTCGTCTGCATGGAAGTGGATCGCCGCATGGTGCTCTGCGCCGAGCCGTGGATCGTGGCGGCTCGCGTCCCAGCGCCGTCCCGTCACGCCGCGCAGGGGCAGGTTCTCGAGCGTGCCGTGCAGGGCATTCGGCGAAAGATCGAAGATGCGTCGACCCTCCGGCGCGCGGCCGAGATCCCAGGCGCCGACGAGTCTTGCGAGCAGGGACGCCGGCGGCGTAGGCGTCGCGATTGCCTCGAGGTCGGCATCTTCGAGGGCGTCGCCGGCGAGTCGGGGGGCCTCGAGCTTCCCGTCGAAATGGGCAGCGAATAATGGGCCCCGCGCGTCGTGGCCGGCGCGCCAGGCCGCGAAGACGAGCGGCCGAGCGGCGCTTCCGTGTTCGATGGTTCGCAGCGCGGTTCGCACTTCGACGCGCCGTGTGGAGGCCCGGGCCCCGGCCCCGTCGGCGAAAGGCGCCTGCACGAGGCGAAGCGTGCCGGCGCGCGCGTCGAAGACGACGCTGATCCGGGCCCATTCGAGGGCGCGCAGGGGAACGCCCGTCGCGTGCTCGGCGAAGGCGCCGCGGCCATCACCGAGTCGCACGGACGCGCTGCCGTCCGCAGCGAGAAAGAGGGCGAACCCGGCGCGCGCGGCCGCGTCCCAGGTCCCGAACAAGGCCTGTTCGCGTGAGCCCGGTTTCGTCGGCCAGATTTCGATTTGTGCACTGAAGCTCGCGAGCCCGGCGAGCGCAGGGCTCGTCGGCACGATCGCCCGCGCGCCGCGATCGATGCGCTCGTACCGCGCGAGGCCGCGAAAGACCGGCGCGCCCGGCACCGGAGTCTCCTCGATGCCCGGTCCGAGCGGACGGTCGACCGCGCTGCCGAGGCGCACGACGTCGGCTTGATAGGCGAGTTCGCCGGCGCGGGTCGAGACGTGGAATCCGATTCGCTCCCCAGCGCAGACGGAGAGTCGATCGCCGTAGCCGAGAAGCGAACGCATCGGGATCCTCGAGCGGAGCGATCGGCACCGGCCGCCTCCCGCTTCCGTAGTCATGTTCTCGCGGACGTGCCGCGAATTCAAGCCGACCGGAGGGCCGCTGCGCCGCCGATCGGCCCCGCACAACCGGCGTGGTCGATGCGGGGCTCGAGCCGTCTCGAGTCGCAGCGGGCGGCCCGCCGACGGGGCAGTTGACCTGAATGAACTCAGCCGCGGTCGAGCAAATCCTGCTCGTTCTTCCTATGCGCTCCGGGCATGGTTGCCCGCTGACATCGCGCCGCCACCGCCGGCCCGCTCGTCGTCGCTGAGCGTCAGCAGCTTCGCGAGGGCACCGCGTTCGTTGCACGAGGCGCTGAACTCGACGTTCTCGAAGTTGACGAAGAGGCGCGCGCCCGTGATCTCGGAGAGCGTGCGCGAATCGAGGCAGGGGGTCCGGACGACGGATGCTGCGATCCGGCGCGCGGCGGCGAGGACGTCGGCGTCGGCACCGTCTTCTGGCTCATCGGCGGGCGGGACGGGCGCCGGCGGCTTCGCCGGGCTCGTTCGATGCGGCGGCCTCTCGCCGGGCCGTGGCGCTCCCCGGCGGCGGGGGCGTGGGGACGTCCGCCGGCACACGACGGGCGAGCGACTCGGCGAGGCCGATCTCCTCGACGAGGAAGCGGATCCGCTCCTGTCCGCCGAGGCGCGTGCGCGACTCGTTGCCCTCGGCATCGATCGCGACGCGCTCGCCGCGCACGGCGAGCAGCACGCCGCCCGCGCGCGGTGCCCGGACGAAGAGCTCGTAGTTGAAGGGGCTCCAGCCGCGAGTCTGCTCGTGGTAGGCGCGGTAGGTCGCCGCATCGCTCTCGAGGGAGTCGATCCGGCAGTCCATCCCGCCCGGTGCGAAGGGGGAGCGCCAGCGGACGACCCAGCGCGTACCGTCGGGGCGCGCGGTCACGCCCCAGGCGGGATGGTCGATCGCCGTCTCCCGCTTCACCTCGAGCGGAAGGGGCTCGCCGTGCTGGATGCAGGCATCGACGAGCAGCTTCTCGCCATCGAGTGCCACACTCGTCGTGGCGTGGTTCGGCGGGATGTCCGGGGCGACGAGCATCGTCGCGATGCCGCGCCGGGCGCGGAATCCGCAGGCGACGAGGAGCTCGGTCCAGGCGCCGTGCATCGCCCAGCAGGTCCCGCCGGCGCCGTCCCGGAGCCAGGTTTCGAGGAACTCGCGCGGGTCGTCCCCCGGCAGCCGGCCGGGATCGCCTGCGCGCAGGGCGATCAGCTTGCGTGCGTTGTCGAAGGGAACCCCGCTACACCACGCCGCGTAGAGCAACGCGAGCCCCTCGCGATCGACTGCCGGGCGCGCGGCGGATCCAAGACGTGCGAGCACGCGTTCGGTCAGGTCGGGCGGGAGCGACGACGTGGCCGGAGGGGGTGCGGGCATGCGGTCTGGCTCCGATGCGAGCGACGAGCTCGATCCGATGCGATGGTATCCGGTGTCGAGGCCAGGAGGAGGGGTGCGATGATTCGAATCCGTCCCGCGGCGGGGCCGAGGGTGATCGAGAGACCCGAGCGGCGCGACTACGATCGATTCCGGGTCCGCCCCGTCGGGTCGTCCCTCGGCGCCCTCGTCGAAGGCGTCGACCTCGCGAAGCCCTGCGACGAAGCGACGTTCGCCGGACTCGTGCAGGCGCTCCGGGACTGGAAGGTCCTCTTCTTCCGCGAGCAGCATCTCGACGCGGAGCAGCAGGCGCTCTTCTGCGACCGCTGGGGGCGGCTCTCGGACGACACGCTCGTTCCGAGGACCGCCGAACGCCTCGCGGACAACGTCGTCGTGTTCACCCGCGACGCGGTGACCCCAGGCCTCGAGAACGAGTGGCACAGCGACGGCACCTTCCGCCCGATGCCGACGATGGGAACGTTGCTTCGGGCAATCGAGGTCCCGGAGGTCGGGGGCGACACGCTTTTCGCCGACATGGCGGAGGCCTTCGCGCTGCTCCCCGACGACCTGAAGCGCCGTCTCGTCGGTCTCATGGCGATCCACGACTGGAGCATCGGCGCCTACGCCGGCAAGTACGGCGACCGCCTCGAGGCGCTGCGCGCGGCACATCCGCCGGTCGAGCATCCCGTCGTGATCCGGCATCCTGCTACCGGTCGGCCGACGCTCTTCGTCAATCGTCTCTTCACCCGCGAGCTCGTAGGGCTTCCGGCGCAGGAGGGGGCGGAGCTGCTCCAAGGGCTCTGCGGGATGGTGGATCTGCCGGAGGTCCAGGTGCGCTGGCGCTGGGCGCCGGGCTCGGTGGCGCTGTGGGACAACGTCGCCTGCAACCACTACGGCGCAAACGACTACCATCCGGCGCGGCGCATGATGGCGAGAACGACGTTCTTCAGCCGGGAGTACGAGTACCTGCTCCCCTGGACGGGCGCAGACGCGAGCGAGCCGAGCGCCGTCCTCTCGGCTCGCGGCTAGGCTACGCGCCCCCGGATGGGCCCCCGGACCGGGAAGTCGACCCGAATGACGTTACCGGCGGTCGATGAAATCCTGCTTGTTCTTCCTGCGCGCTGCCATCGTACCATGACGGAGGCGCTGCCATCATCCGAATACCAATTGAATTCGGGTCGCGATCGAGTGCAGCACGGAGTTTCACGACTCGCGCGATACGTACGAAAGCGAACCCGAGGTCGAGTGGACAAAGGAAGAATTCCGGCCGCCTCCGAGCCGGCATCGAGGAGATCGAGCGTGTCGAATCCGAGCTGGAGCGGGTCGCCGAAGACGGACCGCCCCACGACCGCGACCGAGGATCGCTTCGCGATCATTGCGCTGCTGACCCGCTACGCGACCGCGATGGACAGTCGCGACTGGCCACTCCTCGACCAGGTCTTCAGCGAGGGCCTCGTCTACGACGCGGGCGAATGGATCGCGCGCTCGCGGGCCGAGTACCTGGGCTTCGTTCGGCCGTATCTCGACGGATGCGGACCGACCCAGCACCTGCTCGGCAACTTCCGGATCGAGCTCGATGGCGATGCGGCGACGAGCGCCGTGTACGTCCGCGCCTATCACTTCGGGACGCGCGATCTCGCGCGAAGCGTCTACGAGATGTTTGGCGAGTACCGCGACGAGCTGATCCGAACCGAAGTCGGCTGGCGCAGCCGCCACCGGACACTTCGTGTCTGGGGCGAGCTCGGAACCCGCGCGGTCCTGCGGCCCGCCTGAGCGCCGCGTGCATGCGCGGCGCGCCGCTCATCAGGCGGCCGGCTGCACGCGCTCCGGATCGATCAGGAGTACAGGGAACGCGACGAACGCCGTCACGAGGCTCCGCGACGTAGTGATCGTGTACGGCTGCGGCGATCCGAGCCAGAACGCGTTCGCGATCGCAAGCACGATCTGCCCGAAGACCCCGGCGAGCACGTACGAGCGCGGCTGCATGGCCGTTTGCAACGCGCCGATCCTCCCGGACTGCCGGAATCGCGGCACGACCATCGTGGAGCTTCAAATCGCCTGCATTCCGCTTCCCAGGTGCCAGAATCTTTCGACACCTAACAGATCGAGGAAGAGGAAAGGCAGGAGCCCGAAGAGGGCGGTTCCCGCCGCGGACCCGATCGAGACGCGCAGAGTCGGCCGCTCGGCCGCAGCCGCATCGTCCGCGCCGTCGCGGTCGACGGCCACGACCCTGCAGCCTGCCGTACGCCAACTGCCGCGACGAGATCGCGCGGATCAGCGAGAACGTGCTGCGCCGCTTCCTCGACCCGACGCCGTTTCCGGCGCCCGATCCGGCGACCGGGCCACCGCAGACTTCGGGGGGCGACTGACGAAGCGCGCGATGCTGTCGAGGATGCTGCGGAGCGCGGGAGCGGGGCGGATAGGCAGTTCAAGGTGCCCTTTCGACGAGTTCGTTCAGGTCGACCTGACGTCGATGGTCTGTCCCGGCGGGCTCGCCCCGAGACATGATGCGGACCGGCGAGGGCTCCGGGACCGGGAAGTCGACCTGAATGAACCTGGCGGCGGTGCAGAAAGAGCCTCTTGTTCGTTCGATCCGCCCACCGACGCCGAGCCAGGGCGAGTCCGGTCGCCCCTCGCCGACCCGATCGAGCAGGCCTTGTCCGCCCGATCGAGATGGGCGCGACCGGGCCGCCGAACGGGGCCGGGTTCGGCGGGAGCCTTGCGGCGATCGCGCTGCCGCGGATTTCGACGGGCCGTCCCGGGCCCCGCCCGGCCCGCCCCCGGAGCTGCGCGCGCGGCGCGGGTTCGATGCGGTCGACTCGCCGGGGCTCGAAACCGTTAGGATTCCGCGGCGTCACCGTTCCGCCACGACGGGTACTGATGATCTGGACCGTCGCCTCCGTCGACGCGTCGCGTGCGGTTGCTGCGTTTGCACCTGCGGCCTCTCGGGGCTCGCCATCGGGGGTAGGAATCATGCGACTCGGATGGACTCGGGCTGCGCAAGGCCGAAGCGATGCGCCGGGGGCCACGCTCGTCGTCTCCGCCCTGCTCGGGCTCGTCGTGGCCGCCCCGAACCCGCTCGCCGCGGCCGAGCTGGACCTGATTCCCCCGCCGAGCGGCAGCGGGTCGTTCTGGTCGGCGGCGCTCTGGGATTCAGCCGGGGGAAACGTCTCGCCCGGGCCGACCGATGATCTGACGATCTCGGGCACCCTCTCGCCGCTGCAGCTCCTGCTCGGAGAGACGATCGACGAGCCCGCCCGCCGCGGCCAGATCTTCAGCCTCGCGGTCCTCGATAGTCAGGCCGTCACGATCGACGGCGCCGGGGACCTGCCGACCGCGCCGCGGGGCAGTCTGAACTTGAAGCAGGGCCCGGACCTGAACTGTCGGATCGACGGGACGAAGTGTTCGCTGGTCGTCTCCGCCGATCCGGGAACCGGACTCGAGCTGCGAGATGCCCCGACGATCATGACCGGAGACGCCCAGCTCATTCAGGGAACCCTCGCGATCACGAAGACCGTCGATTCGTCGTTCCTGTTCGGGTCGCATTTCATCTCGCCCTACGTTCAGCTGGGAGGGCAGCCGGCCCTCGAAGATCCGAGCCGTTCGTCGTTCGTCGTCTCAGGCCACGGGGCTGCCCCGTACACGGCGCCGACCGCGCGAATTCACGCGTTCATCATCGTCGGGATCGACGACACGGCGCTTCGCGTCACCGATGGCGCCGGAATCAACGTCTACAACATGGACGTCAAGAACATCCAGAATCCGCCCGCGTTCTTGCCGGGGACGACGCGGATCGAAATCGGCGACGCGGTTTCCGATACGGCTCGACTCATCCTCGAAACCGCCGCGTTCGAGGGACAATCCTCGAACGTCCGGCTCGAGGCAGCGGGCCGCGATCTGGAGATGATCGTCGCCCCCCATGGCGAGGTCGAGCTGACCGGAGACTCCTCGGCGACGTACCGCTCGAACATCGAGGTGATCGCACGCGAAGGCCTGGATCCGGGCCATGCCCTGCTCGAGGTCGATGGCGGCTTGTTGAAGGTGACGACACCGCTCCCCGCCGTCGTCCCGTCCTCCGCCCGCTTCGACGTTTCGGTCGTCGCCAGGGAGGGCGGAACGGCGACCCTGCGCGTCGATCACGGCGGCGAGGTTCGCGGCAGCAACACGGCCATCGCCCGCGGCCACAAGCTCGGCGCCCCTCCGACTTCGCCGCAGGGCATCGCCGCGCTGGAAATCGCGACCGGCGGACTCGTCACGAATGGGAATCTCTACCTCGCGGGCTCCGCGCTCGACGTCTCCGAAGGCATCTTGAGAGCCGAGACCTTGAGCTTGAGCGACCCGCTCGCGCAGCTCGGCCAGGAGCCCTCGCAGGCGACGTGGCATACGACAGACAGCCGGCTCGAGAGCGAAGGTCTGTCGCTCGCCGTCTACTCCGGATCGACCGCGCGCTTCGAAGGCGGCGCGGTGGGGACGGACGTCCGCAGCACGCAGGTCGGCGGAAGCGCCTTCGGCATCCCGACCGGCATCGCTCCGAGCCGGCTCGAGATCGCCGCCCCCGGAACCCACTACGACACGGGAAGCCTGTCGATCGGACTGCCGGGCTATGCGGCGCACTACGGCGCTGCGAGCGAATGCCCCGTCGCGTTCGGAATCGGAAGCGGCATCGTGGAGGTCACGAACGGAGCGAGCCTCGACGTCGGGAACGCGCAGAACGTGCCGGGCGATCCGATCGGCATCCGCCCGTCCATCGCTCTCGCGCCCGCCCATGACGAGTACGCTGCGAGCGAGCTTCGACTCGACGCGACGAGCACCGTCGTGATCGCGGCCTCGGGATCGGCGGCGCCGCAGCCCGGGAAGATCGTCGTCGGCCAGGACGGTCAGCTCGCAGGCAGCGGGATCATCAGCGGGGACACGCCCCTGACGAGCCCGGACGTCGTGATGCTCGCAGGCGGACGGGTTGCCCCCGGCTGCTCGCCCGGAACGCTGACGATCGCGGGCCGCTACGTGCAGCAGGATGGCGAGCTCGAGCTCGAAATCGGTGGGCCGAATCCCGGCGAGTTCGATGTGATCGACGCGCAAGGCGGCGCCGAGCTCTTCGGGGGCACGCTTCGCTTCGAAATCATCGACGGCTACACCGGCGATGTGGGCGCTCAGCTCGATCTCTTCGCGAGCCACGGGATTTCGATCGATCCCAGCGTCGTGGTCGTCGACAACACCGGTCTGGCGCTCGACTTCGACCGGACGACGGGGATCGCGACGATCACGCAGACCGTGCCGGAACCGGCGATGGTCGCGTCGCTGGCGGCGGGGCTGGTCCTGCTGCGCGGCCTCTCGGGCCGGAGGCGGCGCGCGACCCGCTGATCGGCTGGCCGCTGCCCAGCAGACCCGTCTCCCCGGACGGAGGGAGCGCGGCCAGGGCGCATGCGGCAAGCGCGTGAGCCGTCGGGGCGGATTCGGTGCATCCTCGTTCGCGCGCCCGCGCCGTGATCGCGTCCGCGCGAAGGAGGTCCGATGTCCCGAGCCCACGAGCTGCTTCCGATCCCGCCCCGCGGCCTGCCCGAAGAGCCCATGCTCGGCATGGCGCTGCGCGACGAACATCGTGCCGCCCTCGACATCGAAGAGCGGTTCGTCCCCGGCCCGCCCAAGGCGCCGGACGTGCGCGTGGTCGTCTACCAGCCGAAGCAGCGTCGCGCGAAGGTCCTCCCGGTCCTGCTGCAGATCCACGGCGGTGCTTTCTGCCTGATGCACCCCGAGACCTTCGCGGCCATGGAGGCGGATTGGGCCCTCCACCACCACTGCGTCGTCGTCAGCGTCGACTATCGACTCGCCCCCGAGCACCCCTTCCCGGCCGGTCCCGAGGACTGCTATGCCGCGCTGCTCTGGGTCGCCTCGAGCGCCGGGGAGCTCGGCGTCGACCTCGATCGACTCGTCGTCACCGGCGCGAGCGCGGGCGGAGCGCTCGCGGCGGCCCTCACCCTGATGAGCCGCGACCGGAGCGGGCCGAAGATCGCCTACCAGGCCCTGATGATCCCCGTCGTCGACGATCGCCTGAAGACCGCCTCGCATCGGCAAGCCGAAGGATCGCCCGGGTTCAACGCCGCCGGCAGCGAAGGCATGTGGCTGCACTATCTGGGCGAGCACGCCGATCGGAGCCGGACCTCGCCCTACGCCGCACCGGCCCGCGCCGAGGACCTCTCGGGCCTGCCTCCGGCCTTCGTCCAGACGAACGGGCTCGATCCGCTGCGCGACGAGGGCATCGAGTACGCCCTGCGCCTGATGGCGGCCGGCGTCCCCGTCGAGCTCTACAACTGCCCGGGCGCCTATCACGGCGCGCCGCCGCTCGACCTCCGAACGGCAGGGCTCGCCGCCCGGCTCCTCGACGCTGCAATCGGGGCGGCGCTGAACCCGGCGGCGCCGACGCGGGCGGTCTAGTTCTGGGCGAACTGGAGCGCCGATCCCGCCATCGACGCGATGCGGGCCGGCCTGCGCGCGACCGGGTTCAGCGACCTCGCGCGCCAGTCCGGCTCGCAAGACACCAGGGATCGACCGAATCATGCGCGACGAACCGAGTGAAGCGGCGACGAGAGAGGCAAAGGCCGCCGCCGGCGAGGGACCCGTCGTCGTCTCGATCCACGTCGCGAAGGCGCGGCGGCTGCCGATGCGCGCCGTCGCGGCGGTGCGGGCGGAGGCGGGCCGGGGGCTGGTCGGCGATCGCTACCACGGCTCGCGCGTTCGCAACTTGACGGTGCAGTCACTCGAGGTGCTCGAGCAGGCGGCGCGCCTTCACGATCGCGCGATCGATCCCGGCAAGACGAGGCGCAACATCACGCTCTCCGCCGGCCGACTCGAACGAAAGCCGGGCCATCGATTTCGCATCGGGGAGGTCGAGCTCGAGGTCGTGCGGGACGCGGCGCCCTGCAAGCTGCTCGACGATGCCCTCGGCCGCGACGTTCGGCTCGCCCTCGCGCGCCGAGCGGGCATCGTCTGCCGCATCCTGAACGACGGCGAGCTGCGCGTGGGCGACCGGGCGGAGCTCTGAGAAGCCCGCCCGGCCGCCCTCGGGCGGCGCAGCGGTCCGGGCGTCAGGGAGCGCTGGGGCCTGCGCGCCGGCGCCCGCGCGACGAGAGCACGCCGAGCCCCAGCGCGACGAGCAGCGCCGCGCCCGGTTCGGGCACGGGCAAGGCGACGAAGTCGATGCCGAAGCCCGCCTGGGCGAGGCCGATCGAGTCCTCGAAACCGCGCAGGGACGTGAGCGTCCCGACCTCGAGGACGTAGAGGTCGGGCGCGAGCACGCCGGTGAGGATGCGGGAATCCTCGACGGGGAGATCCCCCGCCGACGAATCCTCGATCGCGAAGTCCAGCAGGAATCCGCTCGCGAGGCCATAGAGACGCGCGAAGGCCGAGACGGTGCTCGAGACGGGGCCGTCGCCGGACTCGATGTCGAGCTGGGCGAGCTCGGCGGAGAGCGCGAGACCGAGGGCGAACTCGAGGGGCGAGGTCACCGCGAACAGGATCGTCAGGCTCGTGTCCGACTGACCCTGGGCCCGCGATGGGTATCCGGGGTCCCGAACGTCGATGCCGAAGCCGGATCCGCCGGAGCCCGAGATCCGGAATCCAGCGCCGGGTCCGAAGCGGACGTCGGTCTCCTGGAAGGCTTCGCCGAAGGCGTTCGTGACGTCGCCGATCCGGCTGCCGCCGACGGCGGCCTCGAGAAAGGTCCCGGAGTCGGGGGATCGGAAGCCGACGCCGTCGGCGTCGCTGCCGGTCACGTAGGCGTCGACGAAGCTCGACGTCAGGACGCGGCGATCGAGCTCGAGGATCTGGGCGGCCCGAGACGCATCGGCCGGGAGGAGGGCGAATAACAGTCCGGACAGGATCGGGACGAGGGACGTGAAGCGCTGCACGAGGATCTCCAGCTGGATGGGGGGTGATCCAGCGTGGGAAGCGGCGTAAGAATGTGTCATCGAATCGAATCGCGTCGAAATCGGGGTTGGTCCGGAGTGGTTCTACGCAGTTTCGCGGGGGGCGAAGCCGCGGATTCGGGGAGTCGGCACGCTGACGGATCGGCTTGTCCCGCTGTCGCCCGGCAGACTGCGGGCGTCGGGCTGAATTCGCTCCGAATGAACCCAGCGCTCGTCTCATGAGACGAGTCGCCACCGCTCGAGCTGCAACCTCCTCGATCGAGAGGGCCCTTTCGATTTCTCCTGGAGTCTCTCGAAGAGACGACGCGAGGCGAAGAGCTCGTAGCGATGCGCGCCTTTGCAGTGTTCGGCCACGCTCTTTCGACCCCGAGCGGATGGCTTGCGAATCTCCAATTCCAGACAGGAAGACGCATACGCCGAAGGAAACTGCCCCGCTCGCTGCGCTTGCGCTTCGAGCTCGGATCGGAAGAAGTCGCTCAAGTCGTTTTCGAATCGACGGCTCCGACCCATGGCGCCGCGAAGGTGGAACCCCGGCTCGAGAGCGCCTCGAGCCAGCCATTCATCCGGGTGGGGGCGAGCTCTTGCGACACGCGCTCCTCGACGTCGGGCTCGTCGAGCGGCGGCAGTCCGAGAATGCGGTCGAACAGATCGGTCCAGCGGCTTCGTCGAGTCTCGCCCGCCGCTGCGGGAGGCGTCTTCGGGAACGCCGAGACGAAGCGGAGCTGGAAGGGCCCGATCGGGAACGCGCGTCCATCGACGCGAGGCGCCTCGTAGACCTCGTGCCCATCCGCCGAGTGGACGTACTCGACGAAGCGATGGTTGCTCGCGGCTTCCAGAAAGGCGTGGAGCGGGGCAACACCCGGCGCGGTCAGCCGAATGTTGCAGCCGGGGTCGCGTCCCACGGCGACGACCCGTTCGAATCCGCCGCTGCCGAATTCGACCGGCAGCATCTTCTCCTCGCTGCCGGGCATCCGCACCGCGATCGATAGGACTTTCATGCTGCGCCCGATCTCTGCGCGCCGACGAGCGATCGGCGCCCGATGGACCCGAATCGAGGTGTCCGTGGCGTACGGCCCCCCCCATTTCGATGTGCACAGACTCGATCGCGCCGGCCATCGGCATCGGGGAAGCGCGGTCCGTGCCCCCATCGAAAGATCCGCGGTCCCGCCTCAGGGTTCGTCGCGTGTCGGTCGATGTTCGGTCATGCGATCCGGCGGATTTCAAGCAGGCGTACTCCTGGCCGTCCTCGTCTCGGGCAGCTTCGCGCTGCTCGAGGGCAAGTCTTTCGCGAAGCAGCTCGGATGGTTCGAAGAGGAGCCGATTCTCGTCTTCGTCGTCCCGATGGCGGAGAGCGCGCGCCGAGTTCGCGCGGCGGTCGCTCCCGAAGCGGTCGTCTGGGAAGGGGAAGCCGGGTTCGCGCTGGCCAGCGGGCGCGTGGTCGCCTCGAGCTTCGAGCGCGCCGGGGAAATCATCAAGGGCGCGGGCTGGGTCGACCGCGAGATCGAGATCGTGCGTCTCGAGGCCGATCGCGCCGAGCAGGCGACGGCGGAGTCGGGTGATCCGGGGGCACGCGAAGCGACGCGCGAGCGGCTCGTCGAATTGATGGACAAGCCGACTCTCAGTCGTGTCGAGCAGACGATCGTGCTCCAGGCGATGATGGATGGCGTCGAACTCTAGTCCTCGGTCCGAGGCTCCCGGCGCGCTCGAAGTTCACGGAACGGGCTCGAGCGTCAGGCCTCCTGATCCGCTCGCTCGGTCGAAGCCCGACCCTTCTCTCGACGCCGGTGACGTTGGAATCGATTCGGGTGCATTCTTCGGTCCACATCCCACGATTTCTGGCAGACTCCCGGAGCCACAAGGAGTCGGATGCGACGGAATCTTCTCATTCTGGTCGGTGTCGTGGGGATGGCCTGCGCCTCGCCCTCGGATCCGCGGATCCCGGGCCCGGGCGATCCGGCGTGGCTGCTCCAGGCCCGAACGAGGGCCGGGCAAATGGAGCGATACGACGTCCGCGCATCGGACGGTTGGTTTCGCGCGACCGTGCCCGCCCGCCCGATGGAGGCGGTGGTCGACGCGAAAGACGATCAGTACGGGCTACGGCTCGACGTCGGGGCGCCCCATCCGATTTCGTGCGCCGTGATGCGGGACGCTCCGGATCCTCCGTACTTCCTCCAGACGGCTTCGCGAGCGACGCTGAGCCAGCTCGCGCGAGAATCCTCCGGAGTCGAGAGCTACGAAGTTGCGGACATCGACGTCGGATCGATCGATGGAGCGATCTTCATGGGGATCGCATGGGAGGTCGTCCTCGAGTCCGCCGACGGGGGGACGCCGGGATCCGTCGATCTTCTCTACGGGATCCGGGAGGGAGCCGGAGTCTTCTGCACGAAGATCGACATCGGATTCCGTCTCGAGTTCCTGGCGATCTTCTCGCATCTCCTCGAGCATCTCGAACTCGCAAAGCCTCGAAGGGCGCCGGCCTTCGAGGACATCACGCTCGTCTCCTGGGACGGTCGTCCGGTCGGGCTGAGCACCGAGACGATCCACATCGACGAAGATGGATTCCTCCAGGACGAGCAGCTCTATCACCGGCTCTACTCGCCGGGCGGCAAGCAGCTCGCCGCCTTGACCCGGTACACCTATGAATGGGTCGACCCCGAGGATTTGTCCGTGATGCGCGCCGGCATGGTTCGCATCGTGAATGGCACCATGGCCCTGAACGTCGAGCTCGGCTGGTCCGCGAAGCGGGAGCGATGGGTCGTCCACGGGCAGAAAGACGGAGAGAACATCGACGCTCCCCTCGCAGACCGGCGCGGACCCGACGCGATCCTCGCGTCGGTCCGAGCGGTCCGCGAGCGGCTCGCCAGCGCGCATCCGGTCGGAAGCAGCGTCGAAATCCGGCGATGGCGATCGCACGACCCGACGCAGATCGAGACTTCCAAGCTCCGGATCACGGAGATCGTCGACGACGAACACGCGCGGGCCGAACTCGAATCCCCATCGTCGCATGACGAGATTGTTCTGGAACGGAGGACGGGCATGTTCGTATCGAGCATCGAAAGATCCGAATCGAGAGTCATCGAACGGAAGAGAATCTACGTCGCAGGCTCTCTCTGAGGAGTCGAGATCTCCGACACGGCCGCCCGATGTCGATCGCGGACACGTCCGTTCCGTCGGGAGAGAAGGCCGAGCGTCCCGCACGCGACGCCGAGTGCCAGCCCCGTTCCCGGTTCGGGCAACTCGACGAGGATGACACGATTGCTCCCCGGAGCGCCCACGGCGAATCGCTCCCGGACCGGATCGTAGGCGATGGAAGAATCCTGGCTCGAGCCGAGCGGATAGAGGTCGCGCAGGATCGATCCGATCACGCTGTTCGTTTCGTCGATGCGACCGATCAGGGCGGTCTCGCCGTCGCCGAAGGTGATTGCTCCGGCGTTTGCGATCGGTCCGTTGTCGAAGTTGCGACTCCGGACGACGAACCGGCCGTCGGGAAAGGCGAGCACGCCATCGCTTCCGACGCGGTCGTCCGCTGCCGTCCCCAGGAGCGAGTTGGCGATGCCGACCGGGCCGGTGCATCCGCTGGTTCCGCTGCACCAGGTCACGGCGCCGACCGATGCGATCGCACCTTCGTCGTAGAGTGAAGCGGCGACCACGTAGTTGCCATCGGGCAGCGGATGCACGATCCCGACGAAATCGAGCGCACTCGCTCCGACGAGCGAGTTCGCCGCATCGGGCGCGCCGAAGCAGCCCGTCGTCCCCGAACAGAAAGTGACGGCGCCGGCAGCGCTGAGGGTTCCGATCCGCGCGGAGCGGGACGCGACCACATAGTTGCCATTCGAAAGGGCGGTCGTCCGGCCGCCGACCTGATCGAGCGCGTTCGTTCCGACGAAAGAATTCGCGGCGGTCACGGCGCCCTGGCAGCCGGTCGTCCCGTCGCAGAAGGTCGCCGCGCCGACCTGGTCGAGGGTGGCGGTACTCCAACTCGGAGAGCCGACGACGTAATTGCCGTTCGCGAGAGCGGTGACCGAGCTGCCGACCTCGTCGCCCGCGGCCGAACCCGTCAGGGCGTTCGCGGCGCTGACCGTCTGCCCCTGGCAATGGGTCGCTGCATCGCAGTAGACGGCAGCGCCGACGCTGAGAGCCTGCGTAACGGGATCGGTCCAGGCGGGCGCCGGGACGACGAATGCGCCATCGCCGACGTGAACGATGGGTTCGCCCTCGAAGAAAACGAGCAGAGACGATCCCACGAGCGAGTTCGCGGTCGTGACCGCTTCGCCCGTGCATCCGACTCCGCCCGCTCCGCACCAGGTCGCGGCGCCCGCGACGGGGATTCCGGGACGATTGAAGAGCTCGGACTCGACGACGTAGGCGCCTCCCGGCAACGGAACCAAGGGGGTCGGGATCAGTCCGAATTCGTCGCTCGTACCGCCGACTCGGTCGAGCTGGGTCGCGCCGGTCAGGGAATTGGCCGCGGTGACCGGGCCGACGGCGCAACCGGTCGCGCCGCTGCACCATGTCACCGCACCCGCGTCGCTGATCGCGCCCTTGTTCCATGTCGGACTCTGGACGACGTAGTTGCCGTCGCTGAGTGGAGTCACGCCCATTCCGACCCGGTCCCCACTCGTCGTTCCGACAAGGCTATTCGAGGCGGAGACCTCTCCGACGCAGCCCGTGTCGCCACTGCAATGCGTCACTGCGCCGGCCTCGGGCGTCGAGGGAGTCCCCCAGCTCGAGGAGTGGACGACATAGTCATCGTTCGCCAGCGCGACGACGTTTGCGCCGCCCGGGACGGGTTCCCATCGGAAGCCCGTCAGAGAGTTGGCGGGGGTGATGGGTCCGAGACATCCGGTGGCTCCATCGCACAGGCGGACGGCGCCGGCGTCGATGACCGGCCCGGCGGGATCGTCCCACCACCGCGCCATGATCAGATACTTTCCGTTTTCGAGGACGCGGACGTCGTCCCCGACGTCGTCCCGATAGGTCTCGCCGACCGCCGAGTTCGCGGCGCTGACGATGCCGGAGCAGCCGATCTCTCCATCACACTAGGTGACGGCGCCGCCCGGAGACCAGGAGGGGGAGTTGACCAGATAGTGGCCGCTGGGAAGTACGGTGATGCCTGGCGTCCCGGAGGAGATACCGACGGAGTCGAAAGCCGTGCTGCCGGTCAGCGTGGCGATCAGCGCATGGTCGCTCCCGCGGTAGAGATGAACGGCCCCGACGTCCACGACCTCCGGGAGATCGTAGTCCGGGTCGCTGACGACGTAGTTTCCGTTCGGAAGGAAGACGACGGTTCGTCCGAACTCGCTCGGCCCGCTTCCGACCGGTCCAAGAATCACCGTCTGGGAAAGCTGGGCGCTTCCGCTCTTCGCACACAGAAGGGAACAGCCGATCAGGAAGACGGTCAGGAGGTGACGGATCGGCCGCGAGCACGCACTGCGGAGCCCGGCTTCGAGGAGGTCCGTGCATCGGGGGGCGACATTTCGGCGATCTTCCGTCTGGTCCATGAGGCAGGCTCCGGTCGCGGCATTGCAGGATCGCATGCGGATCGAGCGATCCTCCCGTAGGGATCGAAGCGACACAAGGGCGCGTGGGGAGGCCTGTCGATGACGCAGGGGCGGAATCGATGAGGGGCGATGAGGGGACGGCCGTGTCGGACCATCGGGGGATGGACCGCGACGCGTCGCTCCGGGCAGGGGCTCGGCGCCCGGTCCAGGCGCGAACGCCCTCCGGCGGGTGATCCGTCGCCCGCCTAGCTCTTCTTCAGCTCGACGATGATCTCGCGGTAGCGTTTCTGCCCGACGTTGTAGGCCCATTCGAGGCCGCCCTTCGGAATCGCGACCGTGTTGCCTTCCTTCGGTACGACGCCGACGAACGAGTCGACGGGGGAGCCCTTCGGCGTCACGCCGGCGACGTAGTCGCCCTCGAAGATCACGAGATAGTAGTCGTGCTCGTGCTTGTGCAGATCGCTCGCCTCGCCGGGCTCGAGGATCAGCTCCCAGATGCGCACGTTCTCGTCCTCGAGCAGGATGCGTCCGCCGACGCCGCCGATCGGATCCTTCGCGTGCTCGTCGCGGAAGCGGTCGAGTCGGGCTTTCATCTCGGGCGTGAGGTCGGCGAATACGGGCGGCGTCGCGATCATGGCGGTCTCCGGGCTCGGGGTTCGGGTGGCGTTCGGGATCGAGCTCGCGATGGAACTCGGCGCCGGCGACGCGTCGGGAGTCGCCGGTGCCCGGACACTCTACACGCATCGTCCCGCGCCGCTCCACCCTCCGCGGGCGCCAGCGGCGGCCCGCTCGCTCAGAGGTTGTATCCGCGCTCGTCGTGGAGGGCGAGATCGAGGCCGCGCGACTCGGCCTCCTCGGCGACCCGGAGCCCGACCATCGCGTCGACGGCCTTGAGCAGTGCCCAGCTGACGGCGCCCGACCAGACCGCCGTCACCAGCGCGGCGTACAGCTGCTTGCCGAGCTGGCTGCCGATCGCGAGGCCCTCCTGGTTGCCGCCGAAGGCGCTGGCGCCGAAGAGGCCCGCGAGGATCGTGCCGACGAAGCCGCCGACGCCATGGACGCCGAAGACGTCGAGGCTGTCGTCGTAGCCGAACCGGTGCTTCAGCGCGGTCGAGGCCTGGTAGCAGACGAAGCCCGAAGCGATTCCGATCCCGACGCCGCCGACGGGCCCGATCACGCCGGCCGCCGGCGTCACCGCCGCGAGGCCCGCGATCGCGCCCGTCGCGATGCCGAGCACCGAGGGCTTCGAATGCTTCCACCATTCGATCGCCATCCAGGTCATGGCCGCGGCCGAGGCCGAGAGGTGGGTCACCGTGATCGCCATCGCCGCGCTGCCGTTCGCCGCGAGGGCCGAGCCGCCGTTGAACCCGAACCAGCCGACCCAGAGCATGCCCGTGCCCGTCACGCACATCGTCAAATTGTGCGGCGGCATCGGCGTCTTCGGATAGCCGCGCCGGGGGCCGATCACGATGCAGGCGACCAGCGCTGCGACGCCCGCCGTGATGTGGACGACGATCCCGCCCGCGAAGTCGAAGACGCCGAGATCGGCGAAATGGCCGCCGGCGCCCGCCCAGGTCATGTGACAGATCGGTGTGTAGACGAGGACGAGCCAGAGGGCCGAGAAGAGGAGCACGGCGGAGAAGCGCATGCGCTCGGCGAAGGCGCCCAGAATGAGGGCGGGGGTGATGACGGCGAAGGTGCATTGGAAGACGAAGAAGAGGACCTCCGGGATCGAGCCGGAGAGCGTCTCGGCGGTCACACCCGCGAGCATCGCGCGGCCGAAGCCGCCGATGAACGCGGCGCGTCCGCCGGCGCCGGACGCCATGCCCGTCGTGTCGAAGGCCAGTGAATAACCGACGACGAGCCAGACGAGCGAGAGGAGTGCAGTCAGCGCGAGACATTGCATGAGGACGGAGAGGACGTTCTTGGTCCGGACGAGCCCGCCGTAGAAGAGGGCGAGTCCGGGAATCGTCATGAAGAGGACGAGCGCGCTCGAGGTCAGGACCCAGGCCGTGTTGCCGGCGTCGAGTCCGCCTTCGGCCTGCGCGATCGTAGGCGAGAGGACGTTCGCGATCCCGATCGCGATCGGGAGAATTCGGGCGGGACACGGGCGCAGCAGTCCGGACATCGGGCGCTCATTCCTCGAGCGGGCCCGACGCGGGACCGCGAATGGTCGCACCGCCTGCCGGAGAGCCGCCCCCGGAATCGCGCGTGCGCAGTCTTTCGAGCTGCGCAGTTCTAATCCGATCTGGGCATCAAATCAAACGATTCGGCATGAATTCGCGCAGTTCGTCGCGTCGTGTGCCGGAATCGGCACGCTTCTGCGTCAGGGAACGCGGCAGTCGAGGCGATCGACGGCATGGACCGGCGCGTTCGTGCCCGCCATCAGATGGGCGATCGCGCCGTACACGAGCTGTTGCTGCTTGACCCGCGGCTTCCCGGCGAAGGCCGCATCGACGACCGCGATCTCGAAATGCCCCGGCCCCTGCGGCCGGACCTCGATGGCCGCCTGCGGCAAGGCTTCGGCGATCGCCTTGCGGATCTGGTCTGCGACGTCTTCGGGGCTCGGGCCGCCGTTCGGCCCGGCGTTGATGATCTGGAGAGCCATGACAGTTGCTCCGGAGCGGGACGCCTCGCGAGGAGGGACGTCTCAGTAGCGCGGGACTTCGGGATCGATCTCCTGGCTCCAGGCATCGATGCCGCCGACGACGTTCCAGACCTGCGAGAAGCCGAGCGCCACGAACTGCTCGGCCGCCTGCTGCGAGCGGCCGCCATGATGGCAATGGAGCACGAGCGGCGTATCGCGCGGGAGCGATTCGATGCGCGCCGCCTCCGCTTCGTTCAGCAGGACTGCGCCGGGGATCGAGGCGATCGCGCGCTCTTCGGGCGTGCGCACGTCGAGCAGCTCGAAGCGGGTCCCGGAAGCGATCATCGCCTCGAGCTCCTTGACCGACATCGCCCGCACGCGCGGGGCGTTCGGATTGTCGACGCGGAAGGCCTGACCGTTCGGTGTGTCGGCGACGTCGATCGTGATCCCGTCGGCCCGCGACGCGGAGATCGGATCGAGCAGCAAGACGACGCCTTCGCAGATCGCCTCGACGTCGATGCGGCTGCGCGGCGCGATCGAGAGATGGGATTGATAGTCGCCGTCGACCGAGAGATGCAGCTCGCGGCCGCCGCCGCCGTGCTCGGCCGCCGCGGCGGCGAGGGCGCGCTGGGCGGCCGGCGTCACGGTGATCTGCGGCTGGACCGATGCGACGGGCTCGAGACCGAGGGCCTCGAAGAGCTCGCCCGAGCCGTACATCTCCTGCACGATGTCGCAGCCGCCCACGAACTCCCCCTTCACGTAGAGCTGCGGGATCGTCGGCCAGGACGAGAAGGTCTTGATGCCCTCGCGGATGTGCGGCGCGGACAGGACGTCGACCGTCTTGTACTCGGGCAGCATCGCGTCGAGGATCCCGACGACGGTCGCCGAGAATCCGCATTGCGGCTGGCGCCGGTTGCCCTTCATGAAGAGCACGACGTCGCTCGACCCGATCAGCTCCGCAATCTCCAGTCGCACGTTTTCTTCGAGGCTCATCACATCTCCTTCTCGCGTCGCATGGCGAGGCGCAGCCGCTCGCAGGCGGGAACCATAGGTTCGCGCCGAACGAGGGTCGAGGAATCCCGCTGGGATCGGAAGGCCGGGCGGGCCGGGCGCCGGGCGGCAGGCTAGCAGAGACCGGCTCAGCCGATCAGCGCCTGGCTCTCCTTGATCCGCTCCGCACAGCGGGACAGGATCGGCTCGACGTCGCTCTCGGAGAGGTCGAGGAAGGCCCAGGCCGGCATGGCGGCCAGGTCGAGATCGTCGATCGGCCGCGAACGGCCGACCCCGAGCTTCGAGAGGCACATGCTGGTCACCGTCGTCAGCGCGCAGAGGCGGGCGACGTGGTCGTCGAGCTCGGCGAGCTTGCCCGGGCTGTGGTGGTGCTGGATCGTCAGCACGAGGGTATCGGGCAGGCCCCATTGCTGGACGACGGCGGCCCCGAGCTCGGCGTGGTTGAAGCCGAAGACCTCGTTCTCGACCTCGGTGAAGCTGCGGGCCTCGTTGTAGACGGTGGCCATGACGCGCTCGTATTCGGCGCGGTGGCTGTTCGCGAGAGCAGTCTTGCCGATGTGGTGCATCAGCCCGGCGGTGAAGGCGACGTCGGGGTCGACCCCGATCGTGCCGTAGCGCGCGAGCATGGAGGCGACGGGGCCCGAGAGCGAGGAGTGTTGCCAGAGGAGCTTCTCGAGCAGGCCGAACTTCTTGTACGTCTCCTTCATGGAGGCGGCCAGGACGAGGTTGCGGACGGTCATCGTGCCGAGCAGCGAGATCGCGTGGGAGAGGCTCTGGATCTCGGACGGGAAGCCGTAGAGGGCGGAGTTCGAGATCTTCAGGATGCGGGCCGCGATGGCGGCGTCGCGCTCGATCAGCTTTCGGATGTCCTCGATCGAGCTGTCCGGGTCGTCGACGGCCTGGATGACCTGGCCCGCGACGGCGGGCATCGTGGGCAGATCTCCCTCCGACGCCTTGAGGTAGCTCGCGAGTCGATTGCTCATGAACGGATTCCTTCGTGGCAGGCCTCGCCGGCCTCGGGTCGACGCGGGAGGGCTGCCCTCCCCGGAGGCCTCTTTCGACCAGAGCGGAGCTTTGCATGAGGGTTGGATCGCACGGCGCGCCGGATCCGCGGCAGCCGGATCGGGCGTATTCCCGAGCGGCGGGCGACTACTCGCTGCAGCGCCGGGTGCTGGCCGGCGTTCGGTCGCATTCGAGGGTTTCGGTGACCCCGCCCGTCACCTGGGAGCAGGCGCCCGAATGGGCCTGCGCTTCCGCCTGGAGCACGTCGGCGGCCTGGGCCGTCGAACAGGCCTGACGGCCCTTGTACTCGACGCAGATCTCGCACTGGACCCGGGTCGCCTCGAAGGCGGCCCAGATCA
>CAUJGH010000410.1 GCA_963169575.1 Myxococcota bacterium
ACCAGCTCGGTGACGTTGGCCAGGGTCTGCGCGAGGTCGTGGGACCGCGAGACGATCTCGGCGACGTCGGCGAGGAGCGTGACGCGTTCGGTGATGGTGCTGGTCGGCCTCCACGACGGCGGGACGCGTCGATCGGAAGCCCGAGATTAGCAACTGGATGCGCCCGGGCCGGGGGGCCCGGGCGCATCTCGTCGTGCGGGACGCGCCGCGGGGGCGTCGTCCCGTCCCGACCCCGCGGCTAGTGCGCGGTCGGGAAGGTCATCGGCCGGCTGGCCGGCGGGAAGACCTGATCCTTCTCTTCGAAGGACATGCCCAGCGCCAGCAGGATCTTGCGCTTCGTGTCCATGCGGCAGTTCATGCCCTTCTCGACACTGTGGATGGTGCGCAGGGCCACCTTCGCCTTGCGGGCGAGCTGGGCCTGCGTCATCAGCTTGTTCTCGCGAAGCTCGCGCACCCGGTTCGGCACCAGCGGCTCGCCCGTCTCCATCTGTCCCATCAAAGTCACACCCCCATTCATCCGATGCTCCGGGAATCGCTCCCGGAGAACTGCCCTCGAACCGTGTGGGGATTCGTCGAGCCCGGAGGCTTTCTTGAGTCGAATCATGAAGTTGGAGCGCGCATGGGAGGTCGATCCGCGCGCGGGCTGCCGCAGCAGCAGAAGTGTTGTGCGGACGCGAGATGGGGACCGTGGACGCGCATCGGAGAGGTCGTCGTGAAGCGAAATGAAGGTTCGTGCGCCGGCAGATCGAGGGGAATTCGGGGCGCGCCGCGACCGATCGGGCGAGCGTCGTCTGCTAGCGTCGGCGGCACTTTCGCGGGGGGCATCGGGTGCGTCGAAGCTGGCTGCGCCTGTTCCTGACGGGTGTCCTGCTGTGCGGAGCGCTCACGGGCTGGCTGGTCTGGTCCGGGACGGGCGCACGCCTGCTCCATCAGGAAATCGAGACCCAGCTCTCCCGCCGCCTCGGGCGCGCCGTCTCGCTCGAGGCGGTCACGCTCCGCCTCGATCGTGGACTCGTCCTCTCCGTTCGCAATCTGCGGATCCAGCCCGGTCCGGATCCGGTCGGAGAGCCGCTGCTGCGGGCCGGGCGCGTGGTCGCCTCGATCGACATCCCGGCACTGCTGATCGGAAAGCTCGCGCTGGGCTCACTCGCGCTGGAAGGACCGAGCCTGAGACTCGAGCGGGACGCGCAGGGCCGGTTCTCGGGGCTTCCGCTGCCGGATCTCGACGCCGACCCGGCCTTCGATCCCGGCGACGTCTACGGCGAGGGCCTCGCCCGGGCCGTCGAATCCCTCGAGCCGATGGCCCGCGAAGCCGCCGACCGCTTCCGATTCGCCCAGCATTTCGAGATCCGGGACGGCACGGTCGCTTTCGTCGATCTGCGCGGCGAAGAAGACGAGACACCCCTGCGACTCGAGCTCCTCCAGCTCCAGGCCGATCGCAATCGCCTCTCGGAGGCCAGTGCCCTCTCCCTCGAGGCCGTCGTCGTCGATGGCCGCAATGCGCCGTTTCCGATCGCCTTCGCCGTCCGCCGCGACGAGGACCGGCCCTTCGCCTGGGATTTCTCTTTCGAGAGCGTCTCGCTCTCCGCGGCGCGCGAGCTGGTGCCCTCGCTTCCGCTCCTGGCGGGGCTCACGGGCCGCTGGTCCGCCTCTCTCCACGTGACCCGCGATGCGCCCGATCGCAACACGGTCGCCCTGCGCTCGCAGGTCGAGAACGCTTCGCTCGTCCTGCCGCGCTCGCAGGACACGATCGCCTACCCCGAACTCGATCTCGCTGCGCGCATCGAGCTCTCCCCGGATGCGGTACGCGTGCGCGAAGGCGCGCTCGGCGGCAGGCGCATCCGCAGCGACTTCGAGGCCACGCTCGATCGGCCGCTCCGGCCGGCCTCTTCGACGCGGCTCGAGACGCGGCTGCGCGGCGTCGAGCTCGAAGACGTTCGCAACCTCGCCGACGCCCTCGAGAGCGAGTTCGCGACGGCGCGTTCGATGTACCGCTTGATCGAGCGCGTCGACTCCGGTCGCATCCAGCAGGTCGAGGCCTCGGGCACGGCCACGCTGCGCGACTGGCAGGCGCTCTGGCGGGGACCCGATCGGGATCTGCCCGATGGATTCCTGCTCGCGGGCCGCTTCGACCAGTTCTCCGTCGCGTCCGATGCCGGGAGCGAGCTCCGGGATCTCGCCGGCGAGGTCGAATGGATCGGCGACAAGCTCGTCCTGCGCAAGACGCGCGGCCGTTTCCGCGACACCGTGCTGCCGCAGATGGACCTCTCGATCGACGGCGTCTCGCATCTGGTCCGCGCGACGCGCCGGGCCGAACCAATCCGGGCGACCCCGCCGCCGATCCCCGGGCTGCGTCCGCTCGCGCGCATCCTGCGGCCGCGGGATCCGAACGCGCTGCCGCCGGTCAAGGCGATCGGGCTCGAGATCGAGCGCCTCGAACATCCGCTGCTGCGCTGGCCGCTCACCGCCGCGCAGATCCTCGTCGTCCCGGTCCGGCGCGGGGTCCAGATCGGGATCCGCGAAGGCGTGCTGGGCGGCGCGGGCATCACCGGCGAGATCGTCTGGTCGAGCGAGCCCGAAGGCGGCCGCGTCGAAGCCGATCTCGTCTTCTCGAGGGCCTCGTCGGCGAACGGGTCCACCCCGCCGCCGGGTCCGGACACGGCGGAGGCGACGAGCACGGCGGGTACGAGCGCGTCCGAGGGCGCACCCGCAGCCCCCTGGCCGGCATCGCGCTGGGGCAAGGGCCGCGTCGAAATGGAGTTCCGTCCTCGCCCCCGCCTCCCCTTCGCGCGCGCGACCGGCTATTTCCACCTCGACGGAAGCGACCTCGTCGCGCGCGAAGTCGGCATCGCCCTCGCACCCCAGGGCACGATCGAGACGCGCGGCCTCATCGGACTCGAGCATCCCGAGACCATCGGGCTCGACCTCTCCTTCGCCCTCACCGACGGGCGATTCGAGTCCCTCTCGGAGTTCATCGCGCTCCCGCCGAAGCTGATCACCGGCGACCTCGCCGCGACCGGCAACCTCGCGGGTCGCGTCCGGCCCGATGCCTCGTTCGTGGCGGAGCTCGATGGCCGCATTCGCGCGAATGCGAAGAAGGGCCGCGTCACATTGGCGGTCCCGCTCCTGCTGCGACTCTCGCGCGCGACCGAAGGCTACAACCCCTTCGCGAACGAAGACGAGATCGGATACGAAACGATGGCCGCCACGATCGACCTCCAGCACGGCCGCCTCGATTCCCAGGACTTCGAGATCGAGGGCCCCCTGCGCGTGTATGCGAAGGCGCGCATCGACACCAATCCGCGACCGGTCGGGATCCGGGCCGTCGTCGGCATCTTCCTCTTCCGCACGCCGAACGAAATCCTCTCGAACGTGCCGATCCTGCGCTCTCTCCTGCCCGGCTCCGAGCGCGGCCTGATCGGCGCCTATTTCAAGGTCGACGGAGCGATCCGCGAGCCCGAGATCGAGGCCCTGCCGCTCGCGACCTTCCTGACGGCAGTGCCGAGCGCGATCAAGGCGCCGATGAAGGTGCTGCAATACCTCTTCAACCGGGATGGCAAGGACGGCGAATGAGACCCCTTCGCGCGCGCGACAAGATCCTGTCGATCGACGCCCTCGCGCGCCGCGTCGCCCGCGCGCGCCGCGAAGGCCTGCGGATCGTGTTCACCAACGGCTGCTTCGACCTGCTCCACCCCGGCCATCTGCGCAGCCTCGAGCAGGCGCGGCGCCTCGGCGATCGCCTGATCGTCGCCGTGAATGGCGACGCGAGCGTTCGGCGCGCGAAGGGGCCGGGAAGACCGATCCGCAAGGCCGCCGCACGCATGGAGCTCGTCGCCGGACTCGCCTGCGTCGACTGGGTGGTCGCCTTCGCCTCGGATACACCGCTGTCGCTGATCGAGCGGCTTCGGCCCGACGTCCTCGCCAAGGGCGGCGACTGGCCGCTCGAGGCAATCGTCGGTGCCGACTGCGTACGGGACGCCGGCGGGCGGATCGCGCGCCTCGCGATCGTCGCTGGAGAGGGCACGACGCGGGAGCTCGCGCGCATCCGCCGCGGCCGAAGCAGCGGCCGCCCGACTCCCGTCGGCCGCGCGCGCCCCGTCGACCGCCCGAAACCGGCCTCCGCTCCTCGGCAACCCCCGCGCGCCCGCCCCCGGCGTCGCGAGCGCGATCGACCGCATTAGGCCTCGTCAAACGAAGCGGTCGACCCCCTGGACGATCGGGCCCGTCTCGAGCTGGGAAGCCCGTCGATATTCGGGATCGAGCAGCCCGTCGATCCGATCGGTCACCCGCGCCGCGACGCCCGCGAAGCGATCGGCGTACTGCCGCTCGGCTTCGGCGGAGAACGGCGCGTAGGGCGCCTCGATGTGGAAATCCGCGAGCTCCGCATGCGGTATCGGCTCACCGATCCGGTAGACGATGCGGCCGCGGCGCGCGAAGGGCGAAGCCCCGGGATACACACGATCGGCGCCGTTGCATCCGACCGGGACGATCGGGATGCGCAGATGGAGCGCCATCTGGGCGATGCCGTCATGGGCGGGCAGCAGGCGACGCGAACGCGTGCCCTGCGGAAAGACGAGCAGATCGAGTCCGATCGAAACGGCCTCGCGATTGAGCGAGGTGAAGCGCGCCATCATCGCGTGGAAGAGATGGCGGATGTAGTCGGCGTAGTCGCCCTGGTCCGGATCGAAGCGCAGGCCGAGCGGATTGCGTCCGCTCACGTAGAGCTCGGCGGGAACGCTCGGCGGAGCGGGCAGCACGCCGGCGCCGCCCTTCGCCCGGGCGTCGACCGCCTCGCGCAGCAGGGCGTATTCCTGCTCCGACGGACGCCGACCGATGCAGGCGAGGAAATCCTTCGCGATCAGATAGCCGCGCGACACCGTCGGCAGCTGCAGCATGCTCTCCATGAAGCGCGCCAGCAGCGGACTCTCGTAGTACTTGCCCTTGACCCAGGTCGCCGTGAAGCGATCGAAGCGGCGCCAGAGGTAGAACTGGAAGGGAAAGTAGTTGTAGCGATCGGTGTGGTTCATCGCGAAGACGACGGGGGTCTCCGGAATCCGCTCCGCGTTCTCGACTTCGATCTCGACACCGGGCAGCCAGCGATAGTTGAGCGCGAGCAGGACGCCCATGATGCGCTGCGAGCGCGGGCGCCGGACCAGGGAGAGACGCTCGAGCAGCGGAAGATCGAGCATCGGCTCAGCCCGCACGCCCCGGTCCGGAGTGGGGACCGGCGAATGGATGGATCGGATGCGGCGCAAGGCCGAGCCCGGCGAGCGTGACGCGTTCGATCTCGAGCCCTGCGAGGAAGGTCGCGAGATCCTGCGCAGGCTCGGGATGCTCGCGCCGAGCGCGCGCGCGACCCTCGAGCGCATCTCTGCGGAAGATCCCGAACGGATGCACCGGCGCCGCCGGGGCCCCGGAAGGTTCCGGCCCCACCAGCACGACCGGCTTCTCCGGCCACGCGACGAGCGCGAGCAGCGCCTCGGCCGACACCCGCGGATCCCCTTCCCCCACCACGATCACCCGCTCGCCGATCGCGGTCAGGATCGCCGTCGCCAACCCGTCGACGGCCTCGAGCGGGCCTTCCGGATCGACGCCCCTTCGCGACGTCCGCGTCGCATCGGCGCCCTCGCCGATCCGAAGCGTCTGTTCGAAGAGCCGTGCGAGCAGGCCGTCGACACTTCCCGCGTCGGACGACCGGCGCGAGCGTTCGGCATCCGCCCCGCCGACCAGCACGGCTGCCGAGACGTTCGCGATGCGGCTCGCCTGCATGCGCGTCAGAACCCCTGCTCGGCGCGATCGAAGAAGCCCGGATCGATGATCTGCACGTCGACCTCGCTGCCCGCGGCGAGGCGTTCGGCATCGGCCGGAAAGATCGCGAGCCCCTGCCCACGAACGAGCGAGGTCAGGACTCCCGAGCTCTGGTTCGCCGTCGGCGTCGCGACGATCGCCTCGCCTTCCCGCGCCAGCGTCACGCGGACGAAATGCATGCGCCCGCCTCCCTTCTTCATGGCCTCCGAGAGCCGCGCCTTCACGACGGGGCGGAAGAGCCGGCGGTGTCCCATCAGCTTGCGAAGCGCGGGGCGGACGAACTGCTCGAAGGTCACCGCCGTCGAGACCGGATTGCCCGGCAGGCCGAAGACGAGCGTTCCGGTCGCCTCGACGATCCCGAAGACGAGCGGATAGCCCGGCTTCATCCGCACGCCCCAGAAGACCAGCCGGCAGCCGAGCTTTTCGAGCACGTCGCGGACGTGATCGTGGTCGCCGACCGAGACGCCCGCCGAGCTGACGATCACGTCCGCCCGGAGCCCGGCGCGCAGCCGGGCCTCGAGCGACTCGGGCCGATCCTCCGCGATCCCGAGATAGACGGGGCGCGCACCGACCTCGCGGCATTGGGCCGCGAGTGTGTACGAGTTGGAGGAGACGATCCGGCCATCGTCGGCGACGCGATCCGGCTCGACGAGCTCGTCGCCCCCGGAGAGGATCGCGACCGTCGGCTGCTGATGCACCGCGACGATCGAACGCCCGACCGAGGCGATCACGCCCAGATGGGCAGGGCATAACACAGTCCCCGCCTCGATCAGGCGATCGCCGACCTGGAAATCCTCGCCGGCGTCCCGCACGTGCTCGCGCGGCTCGGGCTCGATGCGGAATTCGACGCGGCCGTCGGCCGCGCGCGTGCGTTCCTGCATCACGATCGCATCGGCGCCGGGCGGCAGCGGCGCGCCCGTGAAAATCCGCGCCGCCTCACCGGCCGCGAGCGGGCGCTGCGCCTGCCCTCCGGCCGCGACCTCGAAGACCACCGGCAGCGTGATCGGCCGATCCTCGCCCGCCCCCGCCAGATCGGCCCGCCGCACCGCATAGCCGTCCATCGCCGAGCAATCGGCCGGCGGATGCCGGCGAGTCGCCCGGATCGGCTCTGCGAGCACGCGGCCGGCCGCCTCCCAGGCCGAGACCGTCTCGGCGCCGAGGACGCCCGTCGCCTCGAGCACCACCTGCTGCGCTTCGACGACCGTG
>CAUJGH010000411.1 GCA_963169575.1 Myxococcota bacterium
CGGCTCGTTCGCCTTCAGCCCCCGACGCTCCCTGATTGCGGAACACGGTAGAACGCGATCGCGACGGCCCCCAGCACGAAACAGACCATGAAGCTCGCGAAGGCGAGCTCGTAGCTGCCGGTGCGGTCGAAGAGACGGGCCGCGATCGGAGCCCCCGCGATGCTGAAAGGCAGCATCAGGAAGTTCATCAGCCCCATTGCCCGACCGAAGACCGCGCGACCGTAGGCGGCCCCGGTCAGCGCGCCCCAGAGCGGCGCGATTCCGCCGACGGCGACGCCGGCTCCGATCGCGGTGGCGAGGAGGACGGGAAAGGTCGGCCGACCGAGAAGCCCCGTCCAGGCGAGAGAGAACCCGCCGTACATCAGCCAGATGACTTTTCGCCTGCCGATCCGGTCCGCGAGCCAGCCGAAGAGCACCCGTCCGATCATTCCGGACAGCGCATAACACATCATGACCAGACCGGCCTGTCGGGTCGTGTAGCCGAGGTCCGTCGCGAACGGGACGAGATGAGCCAGCAGGACGCTGACCGGCCCGTAGCCGAACCCGATCGCGATCGTGATCGCCCAGAAATTGCGGTCGCGCAGCAGCGAGCGCGTCGTCGTCCCGACGGCGGGAGCGATCGCCGCATCGTTGAACCCGACCGAGGGGGCGAGGTCGGCAGCGGCGGGCTTGGCAGAGGTCTCCAGCGCGTCCGCGTCGCCGCCCGGCGCGATCTCTCCGTCGGGTGCCGTCCCGACGTCTTCGGGCTGGCGGACGATGATCCACGCGATCGGCAAGGTCAGCAAAAAGAGCCCGACACCGATCGCACCGACCGCGCCGCGCCAACCCAAGATCGCGATCAGCCACGCGACCAGCGGCGCGAAGATCGCGCCGCCCAGGGAAGCGCCGAGGGACGAGAGGCCCAGCGCCTGCCCCCGGCGACGCACGAACCAGCGGTTCACGACGGTCGCCGCCGTGATCGGTCCGAACAGATGAGCGCCGAGCGCGATCGGACCGATGAAGAGCAGGCCGACCTGCCAGAACGCCGTCGCCTGGGAGAGGAGCAGCAGCCCGACGGCCTGGGTCACGACCCCCGCGAGCATGATCGCCCGAGGCGAGCCCGCGTCGAGCGCGCGGCCGAGGAAGGGCGCAATCGAGCCCTGGACGAGGGACAGCAGGGTCAGCCCCAGGGTCACCGCGAGCCGTGACGCGCCGAACTCCGCCGCCAGTGGCTTCACGAAGGCGCCGTAGGCGTAGAAGGTCGACCCGACCGAGACACCCTGGGAGAGGGCGGCGACGGCCACGATCCGCCATCCGTAAAACAAGCGCGCCCCTCCCCCGAACGACTGAACACCAGCTGTCCGAGGAATCAAGCCCCCGAGCCCGAATCGTCGATCCGCGACGCGACGCGCCGAAACGCCCTCAAATCCTCGACGAGCCGCGCCGTCCGGCTTCAGGCATCGACGAGCTGTTCGAGGGATTCGAGCAGCTGCTCTGCGATCCGGTGGACGTGGAGATCCCCGCCTTCGAAGACGAGCTCGGCTTCGCGCAGCAGCGTCGCCCGATGCGCGCAGACTTCGCGCAGCCCGACCGGCTCGCCGTTCGAGGGGACGAGGTCGCGTAGGATCCAGTCGCCGGCGCGGCGAAGCTCCTCGTCGAAATGGCGAACGAGTTGTTCGTACGGGCGCGCGAGGCGCGCGAAGAGCGTCTGGCGACGGAGCACGTCGCGCACGGCCAGCGAAGGCCAGGCGCGGTCGATCACGACGATCGCGAAGGGCGTCTCGTTCGCGACCCGATCCACCACCGCATCGGTCCGCGCGACGAGCCGCGCGGTCCCCTCCTCGACCGCGAGGCGCGCGAGGGCGCAGCCGGCCTCGTGCTCGATCAGCCGATCGATCGATCGGAATCCGATCCCCGTCTGCGCTGCGATCTGCCAGGCGACGGCCGCCGCGCCGCAACCGACGTCGCCCGCCAGCACGACGGGCCGCGACAGGCGCAGCCGCGGATGCGGATCGTAGTAGTCGCTCATCGCGAGTCTCCGCAGGCGGCGCCGCGGGTGCGACCAGCGATCGGACGCGAGGCTGCGGAAGCGAGGAGCGTCATTCGAGCGCGGTCGGCGTCGAAGCGCGCAGCATCCCGACGAGCAGGATCCCGAGCAGCAGGCCCCGCCCGCTCCAGGCGAGCGTCCTGACCCAGTTCGTCCGCACGAGAGCGGCGTGCGCCTTCGCGTCGAACCCCGCGCCGAGCGCGTCATGGAGCGGGACCTGGACGAGGAAGGTCGAGAGCCAGACGATCCCGAGCAGGAGCATCGAGACGGCGAAGGCCGGGCGCCGGAAAACCACCTCCCCGCCCAGCCAGAGCGCTGCGCCCGTGACGAGCTCGGCGAGCATCAGAGGCGCGACGACGGGCCCGATCCGCGCGACGTGACCGGCTTCATAGCCGGGGAAAGCGCCCCGTCCGACCTCGGACATCAGCGGATACTGGACGTGCTGGACCAGCCAGCAGAGTCCGACCAGGGACCAGGTGGCGGCGAAGTGGAGCGTGAAGAGGATCGCGTTCATGGATCGCCTCGAGGACGCGAACCCTCGGTTCACGGCGCCTCGCTGTCAAGTCTCCCTACGGATCCAGCAGGGGCGCGGATCCCGGCCCGCGCGAAGTCCGAGGCGGCATAGGCTCGGCTGCGGCGGCGCAAGGCTCCGTCGGCGCCTAATACTCCTGCTCGGAATCGACACGGTACAGAAGCGCCTCCCCCCGCTCGAACCGCCCGAGGTTCTCGAGAAACCGCTCGAGGATGACCGTGTTCGCGTCCGAACCGCTCCAGGAGATGTGGGCCGAAACGCGAACGCGCGGATCCGCGTACATCCAATGGCCCTCCGGCAGCGGCTCGGGCTCGACGCAGTCGAGGGTCGCGCGGCCGACGAGGCCGCGATCGAGCGCCCGCCGCAGCGCGTCCTGATCGACGAGACTCCCGCGCGCGATGTTGACGAGATGGGCACCGGGCTTCAGGGCCGCGAACGCCGCGTCGCCCAACAGATGCCGCGTCGCCTTCGTCGCCGGCGCGGCGATCACGACGTGATCCGCGTCCGCGAGCAGCGACGGCAGGTCGCGCGCGATCTCGACCCCTTCGATCCCGCTGGGCGCATCGCTGCGCCGGAGCGCACGCACGCGCATCTCGAAGGGCAGCGCGCGGCGTGCGATCGCCTGCGCGATGCCGCCGAAGCCGACGAGCGCGAGCCGGCGACCCGCGAGGGTCCCGAGGTCCGCGCGATGCCAGACGGGCGGCGGGGCCGACAGCCAATGCTCGATCAATCGCTTCTCCGCCTCGAGCAGGACGGCGATCACCCATTCCGAGATGGCCGTCGCCGAGGCACCGCGCGAGCAGGTGAAGGGAACGCCGCCGAGGGCGGCGAAGGGAAAGCCATCGACACCCGTTCCATAGGCGTGGACCCAGCGAACGCCGCGCGCGAGGACGTCGGCGAGATTCGGCGCCCCGTTCGGCAGCGTCAGCAAGGCGTCGAAATGGTCGAAGCCCGGCCCGACCGGAAGCGATCCCTTCATCGGGATCTCGACGATCTCGAGCCCGGGCCGCGCCGCGCGGATCGGATCGAGCATCGCGCTCGGCAGGTGGGTCGCGAGGCGACGGATCGGCTGGCGGGTCAATTCGATCTTCCTCGTCTCGGCGCGGCGTCTGCGCCGGCTCCTTCAATCTTCCTTCGCCAGGCCGCTCGCGAGGATCTGCTCGACGAGCAGCGTGCGCTGGACCTGGTTCGTCGCCGCCGTGCGCGGGAGCGCCGCGAGCCGCGCGATCCGCCGCGGCTTCTTGTAGCCCGCGAGCTTGCCTTCGCAGAAATCCCGGAGCCCTGCGAGCGTGACTTCGGCCCCGGGCCGGACGACGACGGCCGCACAGAGCAGATCGCCCCAATGCGGATCGGGCAGCCCGACGAGCGCCACGTCCTCGAGTTCCGGGACGGCGCGCAGGACGGACTCGACCTCGGCGGGCGAAACGCTCTCGCCGCCGGTGCGCAGGATCTCCTTCTTGCGGCCGACGATCGAGAGATGGCCCTCGTCGTCGATCGCGCCGAGATCGCCGGTCTGGAACCAGCCGTCGATCATGGCCGCCGCCGTCGCCTGCGGATCGTCGAAATAACCGTCGCAGAGAAAGGGGCTGCGGACCTGGATTTCGCCATCGGGCCCGAGCCGCACGTCGACGGAGACGGCGGCGGGGCCGACGCTGCCCGGCTTGCGCAGGACGTCGGCATCGGAGAGCGCGTTCGCGGTCCCGACCTCCGTCGAGCCGTAGTAGATCCGGACGCGCGCCTTCGGAAAGCGCGCCTTCATCTCGCGCAGCATCTCGATCGGCGTCGCCGAGGTCCCCGTATCGAGCTGCTCGAGACTCGAGAGGTCGTAGGCTGCGAGATCGGCTTCGAGGATGCGCTTCCAGACGACGGGCAGGCCGTAGAGCCGATTCGCGCGGCGCGCCTCGACCATACGCAGGAGGGCGTCGGCGGAGGCGGTCGAATAGGCGATCTCGCCGCGGGTCTGCCAGGCGGAGATCGCGAGCGTGAAGCCCGCCATGTGGAAGAGGGGGAACATGCAGACCGTCCGCTCGGGCTCGTCGCGGAAGACGCCCTGGAAGCCGCGCAGCCAGTTCGCGCGGTGGGAGAGGACGACGCCTTTCGGGCGGCCAGTGCTGCCGCTCGTGAAGAAGAGCACATGGGGATCCGTCTCGACGAGGCGCGGCTCGACGACGGGCGAGGGCGGATCGGGCAGCGACCGGGCATCGAGGGCGAACAAGCGATCGGCGGCAGTCGCTCCCGCGCTCGATCCGGCGGCCATCGACCGGGCGGCCGCCGACGGCATGCCCGGCGCCTCGTCGCCCAGCGAACGAACGACGCATAGCAAGGCGATGCGATCGATCCCCGCGCGCTTCGCGAGACGCTCCGCGTCGGCCGCCCGCCCGGGATCGACGATCAGCAGCGACCCGCGCGCGAGCTTCGCGACTTCGCCCGCTTCGTCGGCAGAGAGGCGGGCATTGAGCGGCGCGAAGACCGCGCCCAGGCGAGCGAGGGCGATGAAGAGCGGCATCACCTCGATCGCGGTGTCGATCCAGCCGATCACACGA
>CAUJGH010000412.1 GCA_963169575.1 Myxococcota bacterium
TCCGCCGATCTCGTCGCGACCCATGTCGCCTGCCTGCGGATGGGCCTCATCGTCGTCCCGACCAACACGGCCTACGGCCCCCGAGAGCTCGAGCACGTCGTCCTCGACGCCGAGCCGCGCGCCGCCATCCTCGACGACGCAGACCGGCGCGCCCAGCTCGCGGCGATCGACGAGCGCCTCACCTGCCTCGATCCGACCCTCGATCTCCCGGACGGTCCGACCCCGCCCCTCGAGCGCGCCGATCGCAGCGCGATCGCGCTGCTCTGTTACACCTCCGGGACGACCGGCCGCCCGAAAGGCGCCGTCCTGCGCCACGGCCATTGTCTCGCCAGCGCCGAGAGTCTGCGCCTCGCCTGGCGCTGGAGCGAACGGGACCGCCTGCTGCTCGCCCTGCCCCTCTTCCACATGCACGGCCTCGGCGTCGGCCTCCACGGCACATTGCATACGGGCGGCTCGGCGGTGCTCTTCGACGGCTTTCGCGCCGACGAGATCCTCGCGGCCATCGAAAAATTCTCCGCCACGCTCTTCTTCGGCGTCCCGACGATGTACCACCGCCTCGCCGAGCATCCCGAAGTCGCGCGCCTCGCCGCGCTCCGCCTCTGCGTATCGGGCTCCGCGCCCCTGCCCGCCGCGCTCCACGATGCGCTGCGCCGGGCGAGCGGACAGACGATCCTCGAACGCTACGGCATGACGGAAACCCTGATGCTCGTCTCGAATCCCCACGACGGCGAGCGGCGCGCCGGATCCGTCGGCCTCCCGCTGCCCGGCGTCGAGCTCCGCTTCGCCGGGGAACAGGGTGAGCGGGGCGAACGGGATGAAAGGGGCGAGATCGAGGTCCGCGGGCCGAACGTCTTCGACGGCTACTGGCGGCGCCCGGACGCGAACGCCGAAGCCTTCACGCCCGACGGTTTCTTCCGCACCGGCGATCTCGGCCGCCGCGATGTCGACGGCTACGTCACGCTCGACGGGCGCGCGAAGGAGCTCATCATCAGCGGCGGCTACAACGTGTACCCGCGCGAGCTCGAAGACGTGATCCGCGCACATCCTGCGATCGAGGACGTCGCGATCGTCGGCGAACCCTCCGCCGAATGGGGCGAGCGCGTGGTCGCCTACGCCGTCCTGAAGACGCCGCTCGGTGTCGAGGAACTCCGCCGCTGGATCGCGGATCGCCTCGCAGCGTTCAAGCATCCTCGCGCGCTCTACGCCGTCGACGCCCTGCCGCGCAACGCGCTCGGCAAGGTCCAGAAGCATCGGCTGGGCGCGGGACGCGTGCATCCGGAGTGACGCCGGACGGCTTGCTCTTGCGTGGGGAAGACTGGCGGGCCGGACGGGACTCGAACCCGCAACTCTTTTCGGGTCGCGGGCCGGACGGCTTGCTCTTGCGTGGGGAAGACTGGCGGGCCGGACGGGACTCGAACCCGCAACTTCCGGCGTGACAGGCCGGTGCTCTAACCGGTTGAACTACCGGCCCGCAGCAGTTCTGGGCGCAGACTTTTAGCTGAGATGCCTTCCCTCCGCTAGCGCGGCAGCGAGGCGGTCATTGCGATCGCCTGGATCTGGAGGACCAGGCCGAGGTCGCCCTCGAGGCGGAGCGCGCCGGTCATCAGGGCTTCGAGCGGATGGAGCTCGCCGCGATGGATCGCATCGGCCTGGGCGGCACCGAGCTGGATCGTGGCGTCCGGGGGAGCGGGAATCGGGCCGGCGCCGAGGATGATCCCGAGACGCCAATCGTCCGCGCCGGAGCCGGCTTCGACACGGATCTCGAGATGGCCGCGGAGGGCGCGCAGCGCTTCGAGGGCGCGGGGGTCGGGCACGAGCGTGAAGGGCAAGGCGCTGGCCGCGGGGCCTGCCCCGTTCCCCGCGAAGAGCGCCTGCACCGCGTCGGCGACGAAGGCCGGACGGCCGGACCAGAGGGCGGAGCGCCAATCGGCGACGCGCTGGACGAGGGTGATGTCGCAGTCCGGGCGGCGGGTCGGCTCGATGCCGAGCTCGCCGTCGATGAAATGCAGGGTCCACTCGCCGCCCGAATCGTTCGCATCCGCCCCGGAAAGGACGACCCCGAGCCGGAGCTCGACCGCACGCTCGGCGGGAGACAGCTCGAGGTCGACGAACAAGGCCGGGATCACGTCCTCGATGAAGACGCGCGGAGCGACCGGCTCGGCGGGAAAGGCAGAAGCGGGATCGGTCGGAACGGACACTCGAATCGGACCTCGGCGCCCGGGACGCCGTCCGGGGTCGATGGGTTCCCCTTCGACGCGGCGGGGAACGATGCGGTCTGGCCGGATGCGCACCAGAGTCGGACGCGCAAAGCAGGCGGAGAAGATGGTGGGCGCACAGGGATTCGAACCCCGGACCCCCTCGGTGTAAACGAGGTGCTCTAACCAGCTGAGCTACGCGCCCATCGAAGCGCGGCGATGCTTCGCCGCCGCCCTCCGTCTCTCTGCTCGCCCGGCTCGCCCGTCTCTCTTTGGCCTGCTTTGGCTTGCTTCGGCTCTCTTTGCCCGCTTTGGCTCGCCCGGTCCGCTCGTCCCCTTGCTCGCGCTTTGCGCGCGCGTCCACGGGCGATGCGAGCGGGGCGAATCGGGATCAGTTCACGCCGGCCGGATGCGGCAGCTCCGTCGTCGGGCGCGAAGGACGACCCGGGACGATGTAGATCTCCTCGATCTCGTGAATTCCGTCGCCGACCTCGAGGAAGCGATTCGGATCGGTGACCACGAGCGCCTCGCGCAGGACCTCGTCCATATGGGTCACCGGGATCAGGCGGATGTTCTTCTTGATGATGTCCGGAAGATCCTTCAGGTCCTTCTCGTTGTCCTTGGGGATCAGCACGGTATCGATGCCGCCGCGGTGGGCCGCGATCAGCTTCTCCTTGAGCCCGCCGATCGGGAGCACGCGGCCGCGCAGCGTGATCTCGCCCGTCATCGCGACGTTCGCGCGCACGGGGATCCGCGTCAGGGCCGAGGCGATCGTCGTCGCGAGCGTGATGCCGGCGGACGGGCCGTCCTTGGGCGTGCCGCCGTCGGGCACGTGGATGTGGATGTCGACCTTGTCGTGGAAGTCGCTCGTCAGGCCGAGCTGCTTCGCGCGAGAGCGGATGTAGGACATCGCCGCGTTGGCGGATTCCTGCATGACCTCGCCGAGGCGGCCGGTGATCAGGAGCTTGCCCTTGCCCGGAGTCACGGAGACTTCCGTCTGGAGCAGGTCGCCGCCGACCTCGGTATACGCGAGACCGGTCGTGACGCCGATGCGGTTCTCCGCCTCGGTCTGCCCGAAGCGGTACCGCTGCACGCCGAGATATTTCTTCACGAGCTTCGGGCTGACGCGCACGGGCTTGAAAGAAGCCCCGGCCGAGACCTTTTCGCGCGCGACCTTGCGCGCGATCGAGGCCAGCTCGCGCTCGAGCGAGCGCACGCCGGACTCGCGCGTGTAGTGGCGGATGACTTCGAGAATAGCCTGATCACTGAAGACGATGTCGCCTTCCGCGAGGCCGTTGTCGCTGCGCACCTTGTCGACGAGATGCTTGGTCGCGATCGAGAGCTTCTCCGACTCGATGTAGCCGGGGATCTGGATGATCTCCATGCGATCCTGGAGCGGGCGCGGGATCTCGCCGAGCACGTTCGCCGTACAGATGAACATCACGCGCGAGAGGTCGTAGTCGACGTCGAGATAATGATCCGAGAAGGTGTGGTTCTGCTCCGGGTCGAGCACCTCGAGCATCGCCGAGCTCGGATCGCCGCGGAAGTCCATCGACATCTTGTCGATCTCGTCGAGCAGGAAGACGGGGTTCGAGCTCCCGGCCTTCTTCAGGCCCTGGATGATCTTGCCCGGGAGTGCGCCGATGTAGGTCCGGCGGTGGCCCCGGATCTCGGCCTCGTCGCGCACGCCGCCGAGGCTGATGCGCACGAAGTCGCGTCCCGTCGCGCGGGCGATCGATTTGCCGAGGGAGGTCTTGCCGACGCCGGGCGGACCGACGAGACAGAGGATCGGTCCCTTCAGCTTCTCGACCAGCGTCTGCACGGCGAGATATTCGAGGATGCGCTCCTTCGGCTTCTCGAGACCGTAGTGATCGGAGTCGAGGATGTCCTCGGAGACCTTGAGATCCTTCTCTTCCTGCTTGTACTCGTTCCAGGGCAGCCCGAGCATCCAGTCGATGTAGTTCCGGACCACCGTCGCTTCCGCCGCCATCGGCGACATCTGCTTCAGCTTCTTCATCTCCTTCTCGGTCCGGTCGCGCGCTTCCTGCGGCATCTTCTTGCCGGCCAGCTGCTCCTCGAGCTCGGAGAGTTCGTTCTTCGGATCGTCGCGCTCGCCCAGCTCCTTCTGGATCGCGCGCATCTGTTCGTTCAGGTAGTACTCCTTCTGGGAGCGCTCCATCTGCTTCTTGACGCGGCCGCGGATCTTGCGCTCGACCTCGAGGACCTCGATCTCCGCCTGCATCCGGCTGAAGACCTCTTCGAGGCGTTCGGCCGAAGAGACGATCTCGAGCAGCTTCTGGCGATCGGGCAGCTTCAGGTTCAGATGCGCGACCACGGTATCCGCGAGCTTGCCGGGATCGGCGATCGCCGCGACGGAGTTCACGATCTCGGGCGCGACCTTCTTGTTCAGCTTGGCATAGGAGTCGAAGGTCGTCTGGACGGATCGCACGAGCGCCTGCGCCTCGGGCGAATCGTTCGCCTCGTCGCGCAGCTCGTCGATCTCGACCGCGAAATAAGGCTCGACGGCGGCGAAGCGCCGGATCTCGGCACGGGAGCGGCCTTCGACGAGCACCTTGACCGTGCCGTCGGGCAACCGGAGCAGCTGGATGATCGTGCCGAGGGTCCCGATCGAATAGATGTCTTCGGGCGTCGGATCCTCTTCGCCGGCGACGCGCTGGGCCGCGACGACGAGTCGGCGATCGGCCGCCATGGCGTCTTCCAGGGCCTGGATCGACTTCGGGCGGCCCACGAAGAGCGGAACCACCATGTGCGGAAACACGACGATGTCGCGCAGCGGCAGCAGCGGGATCCTGCCGCCCTTGCCCGGCTCCTTGCCCGGCTCCGATCTGGTCGATTCAGCCATGCCCCCCTCCGAATCGCTCGGATCGCCCCCCTCGAGGTCGATCTTCCCTAGGCCGACTCCGCCTCGCGCTTGAGTCCGAGTACCGGCTCGGCCCCCTGCTCGATGACTTCCACGCCGACCACACACTCCGCTACGTCGCTTCGCGACGGCAGCTCGTACATCAGATCCATCATCGCGTGCTCGAGGATCGCCCGAAGTCCGCGCGCGCCCGACTTCTGGGCGAGCGCCTTGCGAGCGACGGCCCCGAGCGCCCCTTCCGTGAACCGCAGATCGACCCCCTCGAAGGCGAAGAGCTTCTGGTACTGCTTCACCAGTGCATTCTTCGGCTCGGTCAGGATCGAGATCAAGGTCTTCTCGTCGAGCTCCTCGAGAGTCGCGACCACGGGGAGCCGTCCGATGAACTCCGGGATCAGGCCGAAATGGAGCAGGTCCTCGGCCTGGACCTCGCGCAGCATCTCGCCCTTCTTGCGGCTGCGTCGGTTCTGGATGTCGGCCGCGAAGCCCAGGCCTTTCACGCCGACCCGGCGCTCGATGATTCCCTCCAGACCGACGAACGCCCCGCCACAGATGAAGAGGATGTTCGTCGTATCGATCTGCAGGAATTCCTGCTGCGGGTGCTTTCGGCCCCCCTTCGGAGGAACGCTCGCCATCGTGCCTTCGATGATCTTGAGCAGGGCCTGCTGGACGCCCTCCCCGGAGACGTCGCGGGTGATCGACGGGTTCTCGCTCTTGCGGGCGATCTTGTCGATCTCGTCGATGTAGATGATCCCGCGCTGGGCGCGCTCGACGTCGTAGTTCGCAGCCTGGAGCAGGTTGAGGACGATGTTCTCGACGTCCTCGCCGACATAGCCGGCCTCGGTCAGCGTCGTTGCGTCCGCGATCGTGAACGGCACGTCGAGGATGCGCGCGAGGGTCTGCGCGAGCAGCGTCTTGCCGGAGCCCGTCGGCCCGAGCAGCAGGATGTTGGCCTTCTGCAGCTCGACGTCACCGGCGCCGCCGCTCTCGATGCGGCGGTAATGGTTGTGGACCGCGACGGCCAGCACCTTCTTGGCGGCGTCCTGCCCGATCACGTACTCGTCGAGGGCGGCCTTGATCTCCTTCGGCTTCAGCACCTTCTGCTGCGTGCCCGCGGACTCGTCCTGGCCGTACTCCTCCGCAATGATGTCGTTGCAGAGCTCGATGCACTCGTCGCAGATGTAGACCGTCGGCCCCGCGATCAGCTTCTTCACTTCCTTCTGCGACTTGCCGCAGAAAGAGCAGGAGAGATTCGCGTTGTCATCGCGCTTCTTCACAAAGCGTCCCTCTTCTTCGTATGGTCACGTTCGAACGGCCATTCCCGACCCGTCACTCTCAACCCGTCACTCTCGACCGGTCAATCTCGACCGGTCAATCTCGACCGGTCACTCCCGGCCCGTCACTTCCTTGACGGCTTCGGCTCCGCCGCGCTGGCTCGCGACGACATCCACGATCCCGTAGTCCCGCGCCTCCTCGGCGCTCATATAGTAGTCCCGCTCGGTATCCGCGGCGATCTGGTCGAGCGGACGTCCCGTATGCTGCGCGAGGATTTCGTTCATGCGATGGCGCAGTTTCAGGATCTCCTGCGCCTGGATGTTGATGTCCGAGGCCTGACCGCGCGCGCCGCCCATCGGCTGATGGATCATCACCCGGGAGTTGGCGAGCGCCGTCCGCTTGCCCGGCGTCCCCGCCGCGAGCAGCCAGGCGCCCATCGACGAGGCCTGGCCGATGCAGGTCGTATGTACGTCGGAACGGATGAACTGCATCGTGTCGTAGATCGCGAGACCGGCGGTCACCGAGCCGCCCGGCGAGTTGATGTAGAGATGGATGTCCTTGTCGGGATCGTCCGCCTCGAGATAGAGCAGCTGGGCGACGACGACGTTGGCGACATCGTCGAAGACCTCGCTGCCGAGGAAGATCACGCGATCGCGCAGCAGTCGCGAGTAGATGTCGAAGACCCGCTCGCCCCGCTGATTCTGTTCGATCACGTACGGGATCGTGTAGGCCACCGTCGGGCTGCGCTCCCTCATTTTCCCTCGCATCTCCTGTGAACCGGACTCGCCGGTCTAGTCTCGGGTTTCCCGAAGGCCTTGGCAACTCGCGCACCGCGCGCGCCGTTCGCGCGCGCGAAACGCGGCCCCGCCCTCACCCGCTCGCGCGGCGCGGCGTGCTCGGGCGCAGCCCTCGATTCCCGGGATCCGGTGCCGTTCAGGCTTCGACTTCGCGGACGGTCGCGTGCTCGATCAGATGGGCGAGCGCCTTGCGATCGACGATCTCGGCCGCGATCGCCGCGTGCCAGCCCTGCGCCTTCGCGAGGTCGTGCATCAGCTTCGCGTCGAAGCCCTGGCTCGCTGCCATCTCGTCGAGTCGGGCGTGGATCTCCTCTTCGCTCGCGACGAGGGTCGCGCGGGTCGCGACCGACTCGAGCAGCAAGGCCTCCTGGACGCGCCGCTTCGCGTCGTCCCAGCCCTCTTCGCGCAGCTGCGCGACGCGCATGCGAAGGTCGGCGTCGGGCAGTCGGCCACGCAGCTGCTGCTCGACCTGTTGCACCTGGCTCTCGAGCTGCCGCGCGACGAGTGTCGGCGGGACCTCGAAGGGGGTCCGCGTCACGAGCTCGTCGAGCAGGCTCTTCTCGAGTGCCCGGTCGGAGGTCGCGCGCCGCTGGGTCTCCAGGGATTCCTGGAGCTTGCGCTTCACCTCATCGAGGCTCTCGAAATCACCGAGGTCCTTGGCGAAATCGTCGTCGAGCGCAGGCAACTCGCGGCGCTTGATCGCGGTCACACGCGTCGCGAAGACCGCCGCCTTGCCAGCGAGTGCGTCGTTGCCGTATTCGGCGGGGAACGTCACGTTCAGATCGCGGGACTCGCCCGAACGCGCCCCGACCAGCTGCTCCTCGAAGCCGGGGATCATGCGCCCCGAGCCGAGCTCGAGCTCGATCCCCTCGGCCGAGCCGCCTTCGAAGGCGACGCCCTCGACGGTGCCCACGAAGTCGATCGTCAACTGATGCCCGTTCGACGCCAGCGTCTCCTCGGGCTCCTCGATCCAGCTCGCCTGCCGCTCGCGCAGCCGCTCGAGCTCGCCGAGCACCTCGTCCGCGCCGACGCTGACCGCCGGCCGCGAGCCGGAAAGCGACGTCAGATCGGGCAGCTCGATCGCAGGCTTCACCTCGATTCGAGCCAAGTACTTGAACGCCTGCCCCGCCGCGGGCGGGGCCGCCTCGATCTGCGGCTCGACGACTGGCTGGATCTCCGCCTGGTCCACCGCCTCGGGCAGCGTCTGGTTGACGAGCATCCGCTCGACCTCTTCGCCGAGCTGCGGGCCGTAGAGCTGCTGGATCACCCGCGTCGGGACCTTGCCCGGCCGGAAGCCCTTGACCCGCGCGCCGCGGCGAAGCTCCTGAAGGACGCGATCGAAGGCGGCGTCGACACGGCCCGCCGGCACCTCGATCGTGAGTTCGTTCACGACGGGGGAGATGACGTTCTTCTCGACCCGGACCTCGCGCGCTGCGGTCGCCTGTTCAGCCATGACATTTCCTCGTGAGGAGAAGAGCCGATCCGCCCCCGACCTCGCTGGGTCGGGACGTTCGGGAAAACCGTTGGGTTCCGTCCGGATCCGTCTGGATTCGTGAGAAAGCCGTCCAGAACACTGCCGGAATCAAGCGAGCAATCGTTGGTACCGGGGACAGGACTCGAACCTGCACGTCCTACGGACGGTGGCTCCTAAGGCCACTGCGTCTACCAGTTCCGCCACCCCGGCATGCCCGCTGCCTGTTCGCCCGATCCGGCGTCGATTCGAGCGACCCGTTCGGCGATCGACCTCGAATCCAGTCTCGACTGCGATGGGGATCGCGCCGGGCCGGGTCGGGCTGGGTGGTGAGCGAGCAGGGAATCGAACCCTGAACCTAGTGATTAAGAGTCACTTGCTCTAACCAATTGAGCTACTCGCCCGGGCGGACATTAGAGGGCCCCGGGAGCGAGATCAAGGCTCAGGCACCGGCAATCCCGCTCCGTACCCGCCGCCGCCCGGCGTTTCGATCCAGAGCTCGTCGCCCGCCTCGAGCACGAGCTCGATCTGCCCGCCCAGCTCCACCCATTCCCCCGTCGCATGGCGCCGGAGCCGATTGCGACCGGGTGCGCCGGCCCCGCCCCCGGCGAGCCCGAAAGGCGCCATCGTCCGCCGCTGCGTCAGCAGCGACACACGAACGGGACGCAGGAAGCGAAGCCCCCGCACGCTGCCCTCGCCGCCGCGCCGCCGTCCCGTCCCCCCTGAACCCGTGCGCAGTCCGAAGGCCAGCAGGCGAACCGGGAATCGCGCTTCCAGGATCTCCGCATCGGTGATGCGCGTGTTGGTCATGTGCGTATGGACGCCCGAAGCGCCATCCGCAAAGGGTGTCGCGCCGGCGCCGCCCCCGATCGTCTCGTAGTAGCCGAAGTGCGCATCGCCGAATGCGAGGTTGTTCATCGTCCCCTGGCTCGCAGCCGCCCTGCCGAGCGCGCCGAGCAGCACGTCGACGATCCGCTGCGACGTCTCGACGTTGCCCCCGGCGACCGCCGCGCCGCGCGGCGGATCGAGCAGCGAGCCCGTCGGGACCCGGAGTACGATCGGTTCGAGACAGCCGCCGTTGAGCGGGATTCGCGCCGCGACGATCGAGCGCAGGACGTAGAGCACGGCCGCGCGCACGACGGAGGTCGGAGCGTTGAGATTGCCGGACGAAGCCGGGCCCGTCCCGGCGAAATCGATCTCCATCCGCGCTTCGAGCGGATCGGAGACTTCCGCCGCGCGGTGCTGGATCCGCAGGGCGACGCAAATGGGCGTACCGTCGTCGAGGGCGTCGGCGAAGACGTGCTCCCCCGCCGGCCAGCGCGCGAGCGCGCGGGCGACGCTCTGCGCGGCGGCGCGCTGGAGCGCGCGCATGGCGCCGTGGACGCCCGCTTCGCCCTCTTCGCGCGCGAGCTCGGCGAGCCGCCGGGCTCCGGCGCGATTGGCCGCGAGCATCGCCTCGAGGTCGGCGACGTTGTCGTCCGGCCGCCTCGCCGGATGCGGGCCCGCCGTCAGGATCCGCCGCAACCGAGCTTCGTCGAAATGCCCGGCGCGCACGAGGGGGAAGGCCTCGATCAGGACGCCTTCGTCGGCGAGCCGCGTCGAGCAGGCCGGCATCGAGCCCGGCGCCTCCCCGCCGAGATCCGCGTGATGCCCGCGACTGGCGACGAAAAAGCTCGGCGCGGCCGCGCCCGGCAGGAAGACGGGGCTCACGACGGTGACGTCGGGCAGATGCGAGCCGCCCTCGAAGGGATCGTTGGTGACGATCGCATCGCCCGGCGCGAAGGGCTCGAAACGCGCGCGCACCGCCGCGACCGTATCCGCCATCGCGCCGAGATGGACGGGAATGTGCGGCGCGTTCGCGACGAGCCCGCCGTCCCCGTCGAAGACGGCACAAGAATAGTCGAGCCGCTCCTTGATGTTGGTCGACACCGACGTATTGCGAAGCACCGCACCCATCTGCTCCGCAATCGACATGAAGCGGCTGCCGAGGACCTCGAGCCGCACCGGATCGTCGTCGTCGACCGGCCCTTCCGCCTCCGAGCCGGCCTCGAGCTCCGCGCCCAGCACGCGCGTGAGACGCAGCACCGAATCCGCATCGACCGCGAGCGTGAAGCCAGGATCGACGACGACCGTCGCGCTCGCTTCGAGGATCAGTGCCGGCCCCGAGAGCCGATGCCCGGGCGCCAGCGCCTCGCGTTCGAAGACCGGCGCCTCGACGAATCCCGGGCCCGGAAACCAGATGCGCTCGCGGCGGAGCGGCGACGGCGACACGGACTGCGGCGCCGCGTCGGGCGCTGCCGACTTGCTCCGGCCGGGCGCCGCGCCCGGGCCGCCCAACCCCGGCCCGCCTGCCCCCAGCCCGCCTGCCCCCCGGCCGCCTGCCCCCCGGCCGCCTGTAAAATCGTTCTCGGGACCGGCGACGCGCAGCCGCACGGCGTGGATCTCGATCGCGCGGCCCGGACGCGCATAGCCGAAGCGATCGCGATGCATCGCCTCGAAGGCCGCACGCCAATCCGCCTCCGGCGACGCCTCGACCTCGAGGGCGGTATCGGTCCCCGCATAACGCAGGGCGAGACTCGTCTCGAGGCCGAGCGCGGCGCCCGGCTCGCCTTCGCTGCGCAGCGCGTCGCGCCCCAGCCGCTCGAGCTCGGCCCAGTCGGCGACGACGCTCGCCGGGAGCGGCCCCTGCTCGGGCAGCGATCGTCCAACCCCATCGCGCTCGCCGTGCCAGGCCCGCTGGGCGAGCCCGATTCCGAAGGCCGAAAAGAGGCCCGCGAAGGGATGCAGCAGGATCTCGCGCAGGCCGAGACGCGCCGCCAGCGCGCAGACGTGCTGGCCGCCGGCGCCGCCGAAGCCGACGAGCGCATGGTCCCGGGGATCGACGCCGCGCGCGACGCAGACCTCGACGATCGCCTGGGCCATCGCGGCGTTCGCGATCTCGAGAAAACCGGCGGCGATCTCCTCGGGACTGCGATCGAAGCCGACGGTCGCCAGCGCCGCGCGGATCTCGCCGAGCGCCCGGTCGACGGGCGCGCGCTCGAGCGCAAAGGGGAAGCGATCGGGCAGGACGCGGCCGAGGGCGAAATTCGCGTCGGTGATGGTGAGCTCGCGCCCGCGCAGCGCGCCCGCCGCGTCGCGCAGCGCATAACAGAGGGGCCCGGGATCTGCGCCGGCGCTCTCGGGCCCGACGAGGAATCGGCTGCCGTCGAAGCGGCAGAGCGAGCCTCCACCGGCTGCGACGGTGTGGATCCGGAGCATCGGCGCCTTGACCCGCACGCCGCCCACGCGGCTCTCGAAGCTCCGCTCGAGGGGCGCGTCATCGACGAGCGAGACGTCGGTCGAAGTGCCGCCCATGTCGAAGCCGATCGCCCGCGGCCGGCCCGCCCGGCGCGCGAGCGCGCGGGTCGCGAGGACGCCGCCCGCCGGTCCCGAGACGAGGGCGTTCGGCGCGCGAAAGCGGGCGGCGCCGGTCAACCCGCCCGACGATTGCATGAAGCGCAGCTCGGCCCGGGGCAGGGCCTGCTGGAGCTTCGCGACGTGCTCGCGCAGGCGCGGCGTCAGATAAGCGTCGGCGATCGTCGTCTCGCCGCGGCCGAGCAGGCCGATCTCGCGCACGGTCTCGTGCGAACAGACGACTTCCTCGAATCCGACCTCGCGGGCGATCGCAGCGAGCGCCCTCTCCTCCCCGTCGTCGAGATGGGCATGCATCCGAACGATGGCGACCGAGCGCGCCCCCGCCGCCCGCGCCGCCGCGAGCCCGGCCCGCGCGCCCGCGAGGTCGAGCGGCTCGATCCGTTCGCCGTCCGCCCCGATCCGGCCGTCGACCTCGAGTACCTGCGCGTGCAGCCGCGCGGGCTTCTCGATCTCGAGCGCGAAGAGCTCGGGCCGCTCCTGGGTGCCGATGTCGAAGACGCCCGCGAGCCCTCGCGGCGCGACGAGCAAGGTCGAGACGCCGCGGCGCTCGAGCAGGGCATTCGTCGCCACCGTCGTTCCGAGCCGGACCGACGCCGAGAGCGTGCTCGCCGTCCCGCCCGCGCCCGCGCGCGCGAGCAGCGCCTCGATCGCAGACACCGGCGCGTCCGGTCCCGACAGGACCTTCGCCGTCGACACGGCCCCGTCCGGCGCGACGCCGATGCAATCGGTGAAGGTCCCGCCGCAGTCGATGAAGAACTGCCAGCGCCCGGTGCTCACTTCGCCCTCTTGCGCCCGAATCGCCCCGCGATGGCGCCGACGATTCGCCCGACGCCCGAGCGCAGCGGCGGGTCCCCGATCAGCCGGACGCCGACCAGCAGGACGGCACCGTAGACCGCGGCGCCCACGGCGAGGGCGGCGTAGGCGTTCGGAAGCGGGCGCAGCCCTTCGAGCGCGCGCACCGCCCCCCCGGCGAGTGCCGCGATCGCGAGCGTGCGAAGCGCCGTCTCGGCGAGCGCACCGAGATCGGGGGCACCCGCGCGCGCGCGCAGCCAGCCGATCGTCACGATCGCGTTGAGGCTGATCGCGGCGAGGGAGGCGAAGGCGAGCCCCGAGACGCCGGCCTGCTGCCCGCCCCAGAGATAGAGCGGGAAGACCGCCAGCGCGATGCCCGTCGAGAGCGCCATCGCCCGCCACATTTCGCTGCGCGCATAGAATCCGCGCACGCTCACCTGCTGCATCACCCAGCCCGGAACCGCCCAGGCGAGCACGCCGAGCAGCCCCGCGACCGCGTTCGAATCCGAAGCCTCGAAGCGCCCACGCTCGTACACCACCCGCACGAACGGATCCGCGAGCACCGCGAGCGCCCCCGCCGCGAGGATGCCGAGGCCGAGGGTCGTGCGAAGCGTGTTCGTGAGCAG
>CAUJGH010000413.1 GCA_963169575.1 Myxococcota bacterium
GCCGCCCCGGCGGCCGGTGGAAGAGGTCGTCTTCTGGAATCGCGGCCGCTGAGCAGCGGCCGGGGCGGGCGACGGACGGGCCGGTCGCTGGCGATCCGCGGCGGGCGGCCCGGCACGTGATCTTGCGGGGCCCGCCGCCTCGATGACGCAATTCGCCAGGTGCGACCGGATGGCATGCCCTGCCAATATAAAAGAACCTGTCCCAGCGGGGAACGCCAGAGCTCACGGCCTGGTCGGAGGTTCATCGCGCGCGCAGGGGTGCCCTGGGCGTTTCGGATGAGGTAAAAAAGCCCTTCTGGCTCGAATCTGGGAAAAATCTTCTCGGCCGCTCGAATTTCCCTGACATATTTTGGAGCGGGGGCTTTAGGATGCGGCGACCAAAAATGGGTGAGGTCGTCGATCTCATCGCCGGGATCTCTCGAACGAGCCGTCCCTCGAGCAGACCATGTCCACCAGGACGTGAGAAGGAACGCAGAATGCTGGGCAAGATGCTGGGCAAGAAGATCGATCGCATCGCGGATCCGGCGCGGTTTCGCACCCGTCTGACCCTGGCCGCCGCTGCGATCTGGGCCTTGCTCCTCGCCCCCGGCCTCGCGAGCGCCGCCCCCATCACCTACGCCTTCACCTCGGGCACCGTCACGCTCCGCGCGATCCTCGACGACGGCACCGTCACCTCCGTCCTCAGCGGCCCGACGCCCGTCAACGTGCTGCTCGGCGGAACCTCCGTGACCTTCGATCCCGCCGGCGGCATCAATGGCTCGCTGATCGACTTCGAGCTCGTCCCCGCCTCGCTTCTCAATCTCGACCTCGACGAGTCCCTCGTCGGCCTCGACACGATCAGCGTCGCGAACGCCCGCCTCGTCAACGATACGAGCACGCAATCGTTCGTCAGCCCCATCGGCCAGTTCTTCGTCAACACCATCATCACCGCCGACGTGTCCGGCTTCCTGCCCGGCGGCACCCCCTTCGGCCCGGAGTCCGTGACCTCGATCGACTCCGCAGTCACGGGCCACCTCGGCATCGCCGGCGACACCATCACCTTCAACCTCTCCGGCATCAACATCGCCCGCTTTGCCCAGCTCCCCGGCCCCGGCCCCGACGTGCTCGTGAAGGCCGACTTCACCTTCATCGGCACCGTCATCCCCGAGCCCGGCACCGCGCTGCTGCTCGGCCTGGGCCTGGGAGCGCTCGCCGCTCGCCGAGGTCGCGACTAACCCGCCGCCGCTCGCCCGACCTCCGTCTAGTTGTACGGTTGGGAGCCCGGGGTCATGTGGGCGTCGAGGTCGTTCTTGAACTGGACGACGATGTAGCGATCGGTCCAGCCCCAGCGCCCCTCGATGCGCGCCCACTCGTCCTCATAGCGCCCGGCGACGAGCAGCTCGAAGCGGGCGCCCGGCGCTCCCGGAATCTGCTGGGCCACCGTATAGGCGGTCGTCGAGCGCGCCGTTCCCGCGTCGAGATCGATCTCGATCAGCACGTTCGTGTACATCTCGCGGGTCGCGCGGCCATGACCCGGGTAGGTGATGTTGGTCGTGCGGTACTGATCGCGGATGGCGTCCCGCCCCTTCAGGATCTTCCGGCCGAGGCGGTCGGCGCCGAAGGTCGCATGCTGCAGGAGCAGGCCGACCTGCTCGAAGTCGCCGTTCTCGAGCGCGTAGCCCATGCGGTAGATCTGCTGCTCGATCTCGCGGTGGGCTTCGAGCAGGGCGAGGCGGCGGAGGGTCGGGTCGCTTTCCATGCGCGAACGGTGGCATACGCGCGGCCCCTGCGAAACCGGCGCTCGGCGGGGCGCGCCGCCCCGCGCTCGACCTTCGACTCTCCGCGCTGGCTGCTCGCAGTTCCGCCGTTAGTCCGCGCTTGCGCCCGGAAGGCGGCTGGCAGCGCTCTGCGCGACGGTGCCGTCGGCGACGAGCGAATCGATCTCGGCTTCCGTGAGGCCGTGCTCGCGCAGGACGGCGCGCGTATCGGCGCCCGTATGGCCCATCGCCGTCGTGATCCGAGCCGGCGTCTCGCTGAACTGCCACATCGGGCGCGGCTGCCGGACCTTGCCGACGAAGCCCGTCTCGCGCTCGACGATCAGATCGAGATGGACGTCACGGCGGCGCTGGACCGGACCGGCCGGAACGCCGTTCTCCGTCAGCCGCGCGAGCAGATCGGCGGCGTCGAAGCGGGCGGCGGCGGCGACGAGCTCCGCGTGGAAGGCGGGAAAGTGGAGCACGCGCTTCGGCGTCTCCGCGAACCGCTCGTCGACCAGCCAGTCGGGCCGATCGAAGGCGATCGCGAGGCCGTCGAAGGGCGGGAGCGTCGGACTGCAGGCGAGCTCGCCGCCGTCCCGCGCACGCACGACGACGAGGCCGGCGGCCGGCATCTGGAGCATGTGCGGCGGTAGCGCGTCGAGCGGGATCGGCGGCTCGACCTGCGAGAGCGCGGGGCCCATCGCGTCGGCCCAGAGAAAATGCAGCCCGACCCCGAGCATCGGCAGATCGATTCGCTGCCCGCGCCCCGTTCGTTCGCGGACGTAGAGGGCGGCGAGGATGGCCTGGACTGCCGCGAGGCCCGTCGATTTGTCGACCACGACCTGGGAGATCAACGAGGCCTGGCCCGTCGCCGCGTCCCGCTGATAGTCGACCATCCCGACCCGCGCCTGGATCACGAAGTCGTAGACGCGCTGCTCGGCGTCCGGCCCGTCGTTTCCGAGCCCGGAGATCGCGGCGTAGATCAACCTTGGATTGCGGGCGGCGAGCGCTTCGTAGCCGACGCCGAGAGCCTCGGGCTTGCCGGGCCGGATGTTGTGGAGGAAGACGTCCGCCGACGCCGCGAGATCGGCGAACAGCGCACGCCCGGCGGGCGTCGACGCATCGATCGAGACGAAGCGCTTGCCGCGATTGAGGGCGTAGAAGACCGGGGTGACCGCGTGCGGCGTCTGTCCGGCGTTGCGGATCAGATCCGGCTTCGACTGGCTCTCGACCTTGACGACGTCGGCCCCGAGCTCGGCGAGCAGGAGGCCGGCGAGCGGGCCGGAATAGATGCTGGTCAGCTCGACGACGCGGACGCCGGCCAGGGGAGCGGAATCATCCATCGCGCGATGATACGCTCGCGCCATGTCCGTAGCCCACCTCTCGTCCGCCGAAGTCCGCCGCGCGGTCTCCCATCCGATCGTCGATGCCGACGGCCATTTCGTCGAGGTCTGGCCGCTCGCCCACGAAGAGATCGCCGCGGCGATCGAGCGCGAGGGCGGCGCCGCGCTGCGCGACCGCTTCCTGGCGGGCCAGGCCCAGCCCTTCGATACGACGACCGCGGCGCGCACGATCGGCGGCGATCCGGATCGCTGGCAGGCGATGCCGTCGTGGTGGGGCTGGCCGACCGAGAACGGGCTCGATCGCGCGACGTCCTACCTGCCGAAGCTGCTCTACGAACGGCTCGACGACTTCGGCATCGACGTCTCGATCCTCTATCCCTCGATGAGCCTCAACTTTCTCGATCTCGAGGATGCGGACCTCGCCGGCGCCGCCTGTCGCGCCGTCAACGCGATGCACGCGCGGCTCTTCGCGCCCTATCGCGATCGCCTGGTCGTCGGCGCGCTGATCCCCATGAATACGCCCGAGGTCGCGATCGCGACCCTCGAGCACGCCGTCTCGCTCGGCCTCAAGGCGGGCGCGATGTCGGGCTACGTCCGGCGTCCGATCGCGAAGCATGCCCGCGAGCTCGGCCGGCTCGATCCGCCCGTCCATCGCTACGACAACTACGGCATGGACTCGGAATACGACTACGACCCCTTCTGGCAGCGCTGCTGTGCGCTGCGCTTCGCGCCCATCTCGCATAGCTCGGACCAGTATCACAACGTCGCCCGCTCGCCCTCGAGCTACGTCTTCAACCACGTCGGCGGCCTCGCGCGCGGGCATGAATCGCTCTGCAAGCGGCTCTTCCTGGGCGGTGTGACGCGGCGCTTCCCCGATCTCCACGTCGGTTTCCTCGAAGGCGGCGTCGGCTGGGCCTGCAGCCTCTACGCCGATCTGATCGGGCATTACTCGAAGCGGGGCGGCGCTTCGATCCGGAACCTCGATCCCGCGCGCCTCGACGTCGGCGCCCTGATGAAGCATTTCGAGTCCCACGGCGAAGCCGGCCAGCGCGCGGCCGGTGAGCGCGTGCGGGCCTACTTCGAGCAGCCGGCGGCGCGGCCGGCGCGACTCGACGAATTCGAAGCCGTCGGTCTCGCGAAGGCCGAGGATATCCGCGACCGCTTCGTCCCGAACTTCTACTTCGGCTGCGAGGCGGACGATCCGCTCGTCGCCTGGGCCTTCGCGGATCGGGTCAATCCCTTCGGCGCGAAGCTGCGGGCGATGCTGGGCTCGGACATCTCCCATTGGGACGTCGCCGACATGCGCGAGCCGATCGCGGAATCCTTCGAGGCGGTGGAGGCGGGCCGGCTCTCTTCGGCCGACTACCGGGATTTCGCCTTCGGCAACGCCGTCCGGTTCCATGCCGGAATGAACCCGGACTTCTTCGCGGGCACGATCGTCGAGGCCCAGGCGGCCGCCTGGCTGGCGAGCGGGTCGCGCGGCGCTGGGGCCTCCGCTTGAGCTTCGCCGCGCGGCGCATCCTCGAGCGACCGGCGGTCCGGCCCCTGCGCTCGCTGCTCTTCGTGCCGGGCTCCTTCGAGAAATCCGTCGCCGCGGCCCCGGAGACGGGCGCCGACGGCGTTTGTCTGGATCTCGAGGAGCCCGAGACGCCGATGACCGAGGCGGTCCGCGAGCGGGCGCATGCCCTCGTCGGGGCGTTCCTGCGATCGCGCCGAGTCGGCGCCGCCGGCGAGCCACGTTATTTCGTGCGCGTGCGCGCGGCTTCGACGGGCATGGCCTTTCGGGATCTGCGGGCGGTCGTGACGCCGGCGCTCGCGGGCGTGCTCGTGCCGAAGCTGCGCGGGCCCGAGGACCTGATCGCGCTCGAGGCGCTGCTGCTGGCCGCCGAGGTCGAGAACGGCATCGCGCCGGGCTCGGTCGTCCTCTATCCGATCCTCGAGACGGCGGATGCCCTGCGGCTCGCCCACGAGATCGCGATGGCGTCGCCGCGGGTCGCGTACATGGGCGGCGCGATCTCGCGCTTCGGCGACATCCATCAGGCGCTCGGCTATCGCTGGACGGCGGAAGGGCAGGAGACGCTCTTCGTGCGCTCGAAGGTCCTCCTGGACGTGAAGGCGGCGGGGATCCGCTATCCGATCAGCGGGATGTGGGGCGGTGCGAGCGACGACCTGGACGGGCTGCGGCGGTTCGCCCGCTCGCTCCGGGAGCTCGGCTACTACGGCATGATGCTCGGCAACCCGGCCCATCTGCCCCTCGTCCACGAGATCTTCACACCGTCCGCGGAAGAGGTCGCCTACTGGCGCGAGCTCGTCCGGCTCGGCGATGCGGCGGCGGCCAGCGGCGAGGGCCCGATCCTCTACGGCGATCCGAACCAGGGCGAGGGCTTCGAGGTCCATCAAGCCCACGTCGAATCGGCCCGCCTCAATCTCGAATGGGCGAGGGCGCTCGGGCTCGGGTGAGCGTGCAAAGAGCAGTCCGCGCGCGGAGCGACGCGATCGGGACGATCTCTGGGCCGCCTCTCAATCGATCCCGAGCAGCTCGGCTGTATTCGCGCGCAGGATGCGGCGCAAGGCGGGCTCGTCGAGGCCCGCGAGCTCGGTGTCGAAATGGCGCGGCGAGTCGCGGCCTTCACCATGGGGCCAGTCCGATCCGAACAGGACATGGTCCGCACCGAGCAGCTCGACGAGGTCGGAGACTTTCGCTTCGTGGCCCTGATCGAGAAAGGGCGCGACGTAGACGTGCTGCTTGAAGAGCTCGCTCGGCCGAGCCGTGATCGGGCCGCCGATCCAGGACGTCCCCGCACCGCCCGCGACGAAGCGGTAGGCGGCGTCCATCTCCTGCAGCAGCGTCCCGATCCAGCGCGAGCCGTTCTCGACCGAGAGGATCTTGAGCCGCGGGAAGCGGCCGAAGAGATTGTGGAAGATGATCGCGGCGAAGGTGTCCATCGCGGGCCGCGTCGCGAAGATGGCATACCACTGGAAGCCCGAGCGCTCGGCATGGTCGTTGCGCGGGTTCTCGCCCCAGAGCTCCGAGATCGCCCGTTCGTACCCGCTCGCCGTGATGTGAAGAGCGACGGGGACGCCGGCTTCCTGGACGCGCGCCCAGAACGGATCGAAGTCGGGATGGGCGGGCGATCGGCCGGCGACGGGGCCGAGTCGGATCTGGATGATCCGCGCGCCGGCGGCGAGGACCCGATCGAGCTCGGCGAGCGCCATCGGGAGTGATTGAAGCGAAATGAAGGCGGCCGCGAAGATGCGATCGCGATAGCGAAAGCCCCAGTCCTCCTCGATCCAGCGATTGAAGGCCGTCGCCGCGGCGCAAGCCGCGTCGGGGCGATCGGAGATCTGCGCATCGAAGCCGAGGCCCGAGCTCGGAAAGAGCACGGCTGCATCGACGCCCCATTCGTCCATGCGCTTCAGACGGACGTCGCGATCGGTGTATTCGGGGGCGCGCCCGTCGATCAGCGTCGGCATGTAGGCGCGCCCTTCGTCGCGGGCCGAGAGCGTGCGCTCGAGCTCGCCGGGCGCGATCGTGACGTGACGGGGATGGCGTTCGATGTCGAGGGGCCGATCGCCGAAACGCCATTCGGGCTGGCCGTCTTCGCCGGGCACGACGTGCAGCGCACAGTCGGCGTATTTCGAATCGAGATGGCGGGTGCAGCAGTCGATCGGCTCGTAGTAGTGCTGGTCGACGTCGACGATCCGGATCGATCGGGTCATGGGCGCTCCTCGCTGCGGTTCGGTTCTCGAGGACGCTATCGCAGGGTCGCCGGTCGGGCCGGCCAGGCCGGGCCGCACGACCGGGCACCACGCACGTCCCGAAGTCGTCGCCCGCGATCGGATCAGACCTCGTATTTCCGCAGCGCCGGGATCCGAAGAGCGACGATCGCGACGACGAGCAGGACGCCCAGGCCGCCGCTCACGACGGCGAACTCGGCGCTCGTCGCCGCCGCGACGAAGCCGCTCTCGACCGCGGCGAGCTGGTTCGAAGCGCCGATGAAGATCGAGCCGACCGAGCTGACCCGCCCGCGCAGATGGTCCGGCGTCTGGAGCTGGATCGTCGTCTGGCGCAGCACGACGCTGACCTGATCGGCCATTCCCGCCGCCGCGTAGGCAGCGAGCGAGAGCGGAAACCAGGTCGAGACGCCGAAGGCGATCGTCGCGGCGCCATAGAGCGCGACCGTCAGCAACAGGACGAAGCCGACTCGCCGGATCGGCGGCAGGAAGAGCAGTGCGACCGCGGTTCCGAGGGCGCCGACCTCGAGAGCCGCGGACAGCAGGCCGTAGCCCGAGGCGCCGACGCGGAGCACGTCGTGCGCGAAGACGGGCAGCAGGGCCGTCGCGCCGCCGAGGATCACGGCGAAGAGATCGAGGCTCATGGCGCCGAGCACGACCGGGTTCGCGAAGACGTGTCGCAATCCCTCGAGCATCGATGCCAGGGAGATCGCGCCCTGGCGCGCGGCGGGCGGCCGGACCGAGAGGAACATCAGGAGCGAAATCGAGGCCGCGACGAAGAGCGAGCCGAGCAGATAGGCGGCCGCGATGCCGAATCCGGCGACGACGAGTCCGGTCAGCGCCGGCCCGAGGGCGAAGGCGAGCGCACGGATCGTCGAGGCGGTCGTGACGACGCGGGGGAACTGTTCCATCGGGACGAGCAGGGGCAGCAGGGCCGAGCGCGCGGGATTCGAGAAGGCCGCGGCGGCGGCCATGACCATGATGGTCGCGTAGAGGAGCGCGGGTGCGTCGGCGTCGCCGCGCAGGGCGAGGAAGGTGAGAACGCTGGTCGCGGCGAAGGTGGCCGCTTGAGCCGCCTGGACGACGCGGCGCCGCTCGTAGCGATCCGACGCGAGGCCGGCGGGCAGCGCGAGCAGGAGGGCGGGGACGAATTGAACGAGGCCGAGCAGGCCGAGATCGAAGGCGCTGCCGGTGATCGCATAGAGATGCCAGGCGATCGCGGAGCGCAGCATCGTGCCGCCGGCGCCCGCGGCGGCGAGGCTCGCGAGATAGAAGCGGAGATCGTGGGACACCAGGGGCTCCGGAATGGCCGATCACACCCCGCTCCGGGGCGCGCCGCTTCGAACGGTTCCGCGATTGAAGTCGGCCCGATCTGCGCGTCGAGACGGCCGCGGCCGAGCGCGCCGACTCGATTCTCAGGCGGCCGTCGTCGGGGGGCTCTCGCCCTTGCGGCGCTTCCACCAGGCATTGCCGGCAGCGACCGCGGCGATCAAGCCGGGAATCACGAGTTTCTTCGCGGCGAGGGCGAGACCGAAGACCTTCGTCAACAGTCCCGATTTCGCGGCCACGCCCCCTGCGACGAGCGCGGCGAGGCCGTAGGTCGCCAGCTTGTCGGTGCCTGGCTGGTAGTCGGCATAGCGGCTTCCGGAATTGAAATCCGCAGCGGCGATGAGCTCGGGCATCGCATCCTGAATCAGTCCGAGCTGATCCATGCCCGCGACCGCATTGAGAACGAGCACGCCCCGGCGGCCGAGCACCCGTACGTTGTAATTGAGCGTATTGGACGGGCTGCCCTCGAAAGCGAGCTCCTTGGCCCAGAAGAGCTTGTGCGTGTCCTCGTCGTAACGCGGGCTCTCGGCCCAGCCGACGAGCTCGACTCGCTCGTAGCCCTGCTCCGCACGGGCTTCGTTGTCCTCGAGCGTCGAGGCCTGCATCTGCGAGAGCAGCTCCGTGTAGTCGATGCCGTCGGCGTCTTCGTCGGAGACGAAACCCTCTTCCTCGTAGGTGACGACGACGCCCCAGCTCTCGTCGGCGAGCGGGCTCGTATCGCTGGGGACGATCATCCCGAGGGTCCCCGAGCCGTCGGGGTTGCCCCATCCCTCGACGAGCAGCCGTTCCGTGTTCGCCGGATCGAGGTAGCGCAGGGTGGGCGGGAGGTTCAGTGTCGCGAGGTCGTCTCCGAGCACGATCGATCCGCTGGTGTAGACGAGCGATTCATCGAACGCGATGAGGCGCTGAATCGCAGCCTCCTCCTCGGGCGTGCGGGCCTCTTCGGCCGGAGCAGCGCTCGCCCACATCAGGACGACGCTGATCACGGCAAGTTCGAATCCGCAGCGCTTCATCACGCCGATCGGTCCTCGGTCGACTCGTCGCATCGCCAGGCCCCTCCCGCGTCCTGTCGGATCCCCGTGCCTGCTCGTGCGATGGTGCTCGAGCCTTTCGTGGTTCTCGCTGCGCCGGACGACGAGGAGCGCTGCGGGATCGGTGGCCAGCGTACTCCGATTCGTGTGCCGTCGAAACTTCGTCGTCGCCCGCCGCGAAATCTTTTCGGGCTTCGATCCGGCGAGATCTCCAGGCTGTTGGGCGCCGCCCGCTGCTCGGCCGGCAAGGGGCGGGGAGCGAGGGATGCTACGGTGCCGCCGTGCTCCGTGCGCTGGCTCGCATCCCGTACGCGACGACGCTCCAGATCCTGGGCGGACTCTTCGCCGTGGTCGCGATCGCGCTCGGGATCGCGCCGTCCCATCGCGCCGACTGGCTGCTCGAGAATGCCCTGGTCGTCGGCTTCCTCCTGGGCGCCGCGGCGACCCATCGGCGGATGCCGCTTTCGCGCCTCTCCTGGATCCTCATCTTCCTGTTTCTCTGCCTGCACGAAGTCGGTGCCCACTACACCTACTCCGAGGTGCCCTACGACGCCTGGTGTGAGTCGCTGTTCGGCTTTCGCCCGACCGAGGCCATGGGTCTCTCCCGCAATCATTTCGATCGCGTCGTCCATTTCTGTTATGGCTTGCTGCTCGCCTATCCCATTCGCGAGTTCTTCCTGCGCGTCGGCGATGCCCGGGGGTTCTGGGGCCATTTCCTGCCGCTCGACCTCACGATGTCGACCTCGATGCTCTACGAGCTCGTCGAATGGGCGGCGGCGATCGTATTCGGGGGCGAGCTCGGCACGGCCTATCTCGGCACCCAGGGCGATCCCTGGGATGCCCACAAGGACATGGCGCTCGCGAGCCTCGGCGCGCTGGTCGCGATGATCGTGACGGCGCTGATCAACGGATGGCTCGATCGGGACTTCGCGCGGGAATGGCGCGAGAGCCTGCGTGTCAAGCAGAGCGAGCCGCTCGGGGAAGAGGCGATCGAGCGATTGGCGCGCGCGGAAGGAGCGGCGCGCCCGAACGCCGACGCCGGCCCGGGCGTCCGTCGCGAGGGGGGGACGGGTTGAGCCTCTGGTCTCGGGCGGGCGCGCTCGCCGCGCAGACGCCGCCCGCGCGAAATCGCTATGTCGACTTCCTGCGCGCGGCGTCGATCCTCGTCGTCGTCTTCGGCCATTGGCTGGCGGCCGCGCCCTGGCGTCGCCCCGATGGCGAGCTCGTCGCGACCCACGTCCTCGCGGTCGCCGATTGGACCCATTGGCTGACCTGGGGGATCCAGGTCATGCCGGTCTTCTTCATCGTCGGCGGATTCTCGAACGGGATCACCTGGCGGGCAGCCCAGCGCGCCGGGACGGGTTATGCGGCCTGGCTGGCGGGGCGTCTGCGGCGTCTGGTCTGGCCGGTCCTGCCGCTGCTGGTGGTCTGGGCCGGGATGGGCGTCGCGGCGTCGATCTTCGGCGTGCGCGAGCCGCTGGTCCGCGTCGGATCGCAGCTCGCCCTGGTCCCGGTCTGGTTCCTCGCGGTCTATCTCGGGGTCGTGCTGCTCGTACCGATCAGTCATGCGCTCTGGGAGCGGTATCGCTGGGGATCCTTCGCCGGCTGCGTCGCGCTCGCGATCGGGATCGACTTCGCGTTCTTCCGGGGTGTCCCCATCGTCGGCTGGCTGAACTTCGTGTTCGTCTGGTCGGCGGTCCATCAGCTCGGTTATGCATGGAGCGAGGGGGCGCTCTCGCGGCCTGCGCGCTGGCTACCGATGGGCGCGGTCGGTCTGGGGCTGCTCGTCGCGCTCACGATCCAGTATCTGCCCGGCGAGGCCGGGCA
>CAUJGH010000414.1 GCA_963169575.1 Myxococcota bacterium
GAGGGTTATTCGCATTCGAGCGCTCCCGAGCTCTTCCTGACTGCCTGCGCGATGCAGCCGGAGCAGAACCGGATCGGCCATGGGGCGGTCGTCTGTGTGCGCGAGATGAACCATCCGATCCGGGTCGCCGAGCGCGCCGCGACCCTCGACCTGCTCTCGAATGGACGACTCGAGTTCGGCACGGCCCGCTCCTCGACCTGGACCGAGCTCGGCGGCTTCGAGGCCGATCCCGACCGGACGAAGCAGGACTGGGACGAATTCGTTCGCGCGATTCCCGGGATGTGGACCCAGGAGCGGTTCTCCTGGAAGGGCAGCTGCTTCTCGATGCCCGAGCGGGCCGTTCTCCCGAAGCCGATGCAGAAGCCCCATCCGCCGATGTGGGTCACCGTCACGAGCCCCGGCACCGAGCTCGACGCCGCCGAGCGCGGCCTCGGCTGCCTCGGCGTCGCGACCGCCTCGCTGCAGGAGCAGGAGCGCCGGACGAAGGAGTACCACCGCCGCATCCAGCTCTGCGAGCCGGCGGGCCAGGTCGTGAACGATCAGGTCGCGACCCTCAACTTCATGCATTGCCACGAAGACCTCGCGACGGGCGCGAAGCGCGGCATGGGCTTCCTCGGCCTCTTCGGCGCGCTGAACGCCCAGCTCCTCTTCACGCGCGAGGCCTATCCGACCACCGCCTATCAATCCCTCGGCGGCGTCAGCGCCCCCGCGGCGAGCAAGGGCGGCGGCAATCCGGGGGCCGCCTACGGCGTTCCGGACGGCGTCTGCATCGGCGATCCGAAGACGATCATCGAGGCGATCAAGCGCTGGGAGTCGGTCGGGGTCGATCAGCTCAACTTCCTCGTCAATGCGTGCGAGGTCCTGCCCCAGGCCCAGGTGCTGGAGAGCATGCGGCTCTTCGCGCGCGAGGTGATGCCGGCCTTCGAGCGGGGCAAGACGCGGCGGGAGAGCGGAGCGGCGACGGCTGCCGGGAGCGCGCATCGATGTTGATCGGAAGCGGCGACCCGAAGGCCTTCGAGAAGGACGCGCCGACGATCGCGGCGTTCGACGCGCAGGCGCTCGAGATCCCGGACTGCGTCTTTCTCCAGGCGCTTTGCGAGATCGAGTCGGAGCCGATGTGCGCGATGTTGCCGCCCGCGCTGCATCCGACGCTGCCGCCGGTCGTCGGCTGGAGCGCCTTCGACGCTGCGGATTCGCCGTTCGGGCCCTTCCGATTGGCGCAGCTGCGGATCGAATGCCGGAGCGGCTTGCGGCCGCGGGGGCTGCTCGTCGGGGCGGTCGTCGATTCGGAAGTCGCGGCGCGCGCGCTCGCAGAACGGTTCGGATTCCGCTGCACGCTCGGGGAGGTCGAGATCGCGCGGGCGTACGACGCGACGCGGCTCACGGTCGCGCGCGGCGGGCGGCGGCTCGCCCGTCTGGTGCTCCGCGAACCCGACCGGCTCGGGGAGACCGATACGCAGTTCGTCTCGAGCCTGCATCCGGCGCAGACGCCGCAGGGCTTCCGGCTCGTGCAGGTCGACCTCGAGTACGCGGTGCGGCGGGCGGAGCGGGGGCGGCTCGAGATCGCGGACTTCGATGCGGCGGGCTGGGGGGAGGCGCGGATCCGGCCGACGCTGGCGCTGCCGGGGGTCGTCGGACGGGCGGATCTCGCGATCCGGCCGATCCGCTTCGTGTGTCGGGCGGACGTGCTGGCGTTTCATGGGACGGAGAGCGTCGGGAGCGAGACCGCCTGAGGCGGCTCGCCGAAAGAGACGCGAAAGGTCCGATCGCTTCAGAGCCCCTTGGGCCGCGTCCCGATGATCTCGTCCCGCGCGAGCGCCTCGATCTCCTCGCTGCCCAGCCCGAGCTCCCCGAGAATCTCCGCGTTGTGCTGCCCCATCGTCGGCGCCGCCGTGCGATTCCATCGCTCGACCGTCGCGAACCGGAACGGCGGCCGCGAATACGGATGCCGCCCGACGACGGGATGGTCGAGCTCTTCGTAGAAGCCCCGCGCGACGAACTGCGGATGCCGGCTCTGGATCCGCCCGTCCCAGACCGGCGCGGCGGGGATGCCGACGGCCAGCAGCTCCGCGACCGCCGCTTCGAGCTCGCGCTCCCCCGCCCAGCGCGCGAGGTTCTCGTCGATCAGGCCGTGCTTGCGTCGCCGACCCGCATGCGTCGCGAGCTCCGCGTCCTCCGCCCAGGCCGGCCGGCCGAGCAGCGTCTTCAGCGCGTCCCACTGCGCGTCGTTCGTCACCGCGAGCGCGAGCCAGCGCTCGCTCCCCGTGCAGGCGTAGACGTTCTGCGGCGCGCCTTCCGGGCCGCGGTTGCCATCGCGAGAGAGCTCGACGCCATAGGCCGACCATTCGATCGACATCTCCGACGCGGCGTTGAGAGCGCCTTCGACCATCGTGCATTCGAGGCGATGGCCTCGGCCCGTCTTCTCGCGCTCGGCGAGGGCGACCAGCGTCGCGAAGGCGGCGTGCATGCCGGCGAGCGGATCGCAGGGGCCGCGCTGGATGCGGGGCTGGTCGTAGTCGTGGCCCGTGATCCAGGCGAGGCCGGAGATCTGCTCCATCGTCTGCGCGAAGCCGACATTGTCGCGCCAGGGGCCCGAGAGGCCGAAGGCGGGCATGCGGACGAGGATCGTGCGCGGGTTGATCGCATGCACGGAATCCCAGTCGAGGCCGAAATTCTCGACGACCCGCGGCGAGAAGTTCTCGATGAAGACGTCGCTCTCGGCGATCAGCTTCTTGCAGAGCGCGAGGCCCTTGGGATCGGCGAGGTTGAGGGTCAGGCCACGCTTGTTGGTGTTGGCCGAGAGCGTCACGCCGCTGCGCTCCCACCAATCGCCCTGGCTCATGAAGAGGCCGCCCGCCATTCGCATGCCGTCGGGGCGCTGGATCGCCTCGACCTTGATCACGTCGGCGCCGAGATAGGCGAGCATCTGGCAGGCGGAGGGTCCGGCCCACCACGCCGTCGTATCGAGCACCCGGATTCCCGCGAGCGGGAGCGGCGTCTTCGCCTGGGCGACGGGCGGGAGGCCCGTCTGCGGGCGCTTCCGCGCCGGCGCCTTCGCGAGCTCCGCCGTGTGCTCCCCGATCTTCGGGACCGCTTCGAAGGGCCGCGGGCCCTCGCCGTCCATCAGATAGGGCGGCCGCGGCTGCAGGAAGCCGCCGGTCGGGTTGCGGACGAAGACGCCGCGCGCCTGGAGATGGACGTGGTCGAAGACGGTCTTGCCGCTGCAGACGGGGGCGACGGGGATGCGCAGCAGCGAAGCGCGCTCGACGATGTCGGCGGTCGTGTGCTGCGTGGTATGCGCGCGGACGATGGCGTTCCATTCGTCCATGCGCGCCATGCGCGTTCCGATCTGGGCCCACTCGGGCTGGGCGAGCAGGTCCTCGCGGCCGATCAGGAGCAGGAAGTCGGTGAACTGCTGATGGGAGTTGGTATTGAAGCCGACCCAGCCATCGAGGGTCGGCTCGATCGACGGGACCTCGACGGAGCGCGCAGGGCCGGCGGGCGCGGGGCGGCCCATCAGGCTGTTCATGAAGTCGAGATAGGTCGTCGAACCGATGTTCATGACCTCGCAGAGCGAGAAGTCGACGTGTTCGCCCTGGCCGCAGTGCCGCGCACGGGTCACCGCGCCGAGCGCCGCGACCGCTGCGAACGTGCCGCCGATCCAATCCGTGATCCGGCCGCCGCACATGATCGGCGGCTGCGAAGGCAGGCCGCGGACGGAGAGGGCGCCGCTATGGGCCTGGATCGTGAGATCCGCGGCGGGCTGGTTCGAGAGCGGGCCGCCGCGGCCGTAGGGCGAGATCGAGAGCACGACGAGGCCGGGATGTCGGCGGGCGAGGTCCTGCTTTTCGATGACCCCGGGCTCGAAGGTCTCGACGACCAGATCCGCGCCGGCGATCAGTGCATCGATCGCGGGATCGCCGGGGGCGCCGACGACGGATTTCTTCGAGGTGTTGAGAAATTGGAAGAGGGCGCCGTCGCGGCCCCGCAGGTCCTGTCCGCTCGCGCTCCAGCCCCGCAGCGCGTCGCCTTCCGGCGGCTCGACCTTGATGACCTCGGCGAAGGCATCGGCCAGCAGCTTCGTCGCGTAGGCGCCGGCGATCCGGTTGCTGAAATCGATGACGCGCAGATCTCGTAGACCCTGCATGACGATCCTCCCGCCGCCGATCCGGCGCTGCTGCCCCTCGCACGCCTGCCGCGCGCGACCACCGCGGGACTCTAGAGAGTCGCGGCCAGCGCTGAAAGTCGCCCGCGGAGCAGGCTTCGATTTGCGTATGCTGGGGCGAACACGGGGATGAAGGAGCGCGGGGATGCGGACGTTGAACGAGGTCTTCGGGTTGGCGGGTCGGGTCGCGGTCGTGACGGGCGCGGCGTCGGGGATCGGGCGGGCGACCGCGGAGGTCTTCGCCGGCGCAGGCGCGGCGGTCGTGCTCGGCGATCTCGATGCGGAAGGGGCGGAGCGGGTCGCGGCGGGGATCCGCGCGGGCGGCGGGCGCGCGGTGGCCCAGGGCGTCGACGTCGCGAAGCGGAGCGAGGTCGAGAGTCTGGTCGCCCGGGCGGCGAGGGACTTCGGCGGGCTCGACGTGATCTGCAACATCGCGGGCATCCCCTGCGACGGTCGCCTCGAATCCCTCGACGAAAAGGCGTTCGACCGGATCCTCGGGATCAATCTGAAGGGTGTGCTCTACGGCTGTCAGGCCGCGATTCCGCTGCTCGCGCAGCGGGGGGGCGGCAGCATCCTGAACGTGTCGTCGGGGGCGATCGATCTGCCCGTCGCCGGCTACGGCGCCTATGCGATCACGAAGGCGGGCGTCGCGCAGCTGACCGCGACCCTCGCACAGGAGGTCGGTGATCGCGGCATCCGCGTCAACGCGATCGCCCCGGGCGCCACCGTGACCGCCTTCACTGAACGCCACCTCAAGAATCCCGACGGCTCGATGAATCAAGAGGCCTTTGCCGGCTTCATCACGAAGATGCAATCGATGTCGCCGATCGGGATGGTGGGAGAAGCCGTCGATCAGGCCTGGCTGATGCTCTACCTCGCCTCGGAGGCGGGCCGGTTCTGCACGGGCCAGGTCTGGCGCGCGAATGGCGGATCGACGCACGGCCGCTGATCCGGCGCCCGAAGACGTGCGCATGCCTCCGCGCGATCGAGGGCGCCCGGCGCGGGCCGGGCGTTCGTTCGATTGACAATCGCATGCGTCGCTCTACTTTGGCCGCAGCGCACGGAGCGCAGAGCGAGTTCGAAGCGAACGGAATGAAGGAACGCGAACGAAGCTGAACGGGAGCTGAACGGAAGCTGAACCGAATTCGAATCCGAAGCCGAATCCGTGGACATGGAGAGGTCTGCCATGGGGATTGCGAAGCGACTCGAAGATTTCCTCGACGCTTCTGGACTGCCGTACGAAGTCCGCGCGCATCCCCCCTCCGACTACAGCGCCCAGACCGCCCGCCGCTCCCACATCCCCCTCGAACAGCTCGCCAAGCCCGTCCTGCTCGCCGACGAATACGGCTATGTCCTCGCGCTCGTGAGCGCCGACCGGCGCATCGACGTCGAGCGGCTCGGTGCCCATCTCCATCGCGAGCTCGAGCTCGCCACCGAGGCGGAGATCGACGGCCTCTTCCGCGATTGCGAGCCCGGCGCCCTGCCGGCCCTCGGCACGCCCTGGGAGATCCCGACGGTCTACGATGATTCCCTTCGCGGACTCCGCGACGTCTACTTCGAGGCCGGTGGCCACGGCGAAGTCGTCGAGATGCGAGGCGGTGATTATCTCGAGCTGCTGGGAAGCGCTCTGCACGGCGCCTTCAGCGAACCCGCCTCCGCAGATCGCTGGCGCGCCGACGACCCGAGACCGATGAGCGCGTCCGTTCGTTAGGCGCAGCGCGCGCCGACAGGAGATCGCCGAACGACCGAACCGAGCGCAGGAGGCCCCCGACATGACGCTTTCGCCCACCCTTGCCGAGTTTCTCTCGCGTCACCGCGTGCCCTACGCGCTCCAGCATCACATGCACTCCTTCTGCAGCCTCGAGACCGCGCACGAAGCCGGCGTCGACGAGGAATGCGTCGCGAAATCCGTCGTCTTGCAGGACGAGCGGGGCTACGTGCTCGCCGTGCTGCCCGCTTCGCGGCGCCTCGAACTCGATCGGGTTCGCGAAGAGCTCGGGCGTGCGCTCCACGTCTCGCGCGAGCACGAAATGGTGCGGCTCTTCCCGGACTGCGAGCGCGGTGCGGTGCCGCCGATCGGGGCGGCCTACGGGATTCCGACGGTGCTCGACGCGAGTCTCGAGGAGCGCGACGAGATCTACTTCGAGGGCGGCGACCACGAAACGCTCGTGCGGATCTCCGGCGCTGCGTTCCTCGACCTGCTCGAGAACGCGACGGTCGCCGAGATCGCCTCGGAGAGCGCGAGCCTGCTCGCCGCGCTGGCCTCGCGCGAGCGGCTCAAGGGGCGGCTGAACGCGGTCGGGCGCGCGGTCGGATCGCCGGTCGGCTCCGGTCGGCGCTGGATCCTGCGCGTGCGGCGCGAGCTCGTCGGGCTGTCGGCCGCGCTGGATGAGCACATCGACGAGACCGAGCGCGTCGACGGCGTCTTCAGCGAGATCCTCTCGGTCGCGCCCCGGCACGCCCGGGAAGTCGAGCGCTTGACGCGCGAGCACACCGACCTGCGCGCCGAATGCACCCGGCTCGAGAAGCTCGCTGAAGGCGGCGCGAGCGCGCTCTCGCTGCGTTATCGGGTCCACCAGCTGCTGCGCCGCTTCGAGGAACATCGCCACCGCGGCGCGGATCTCGTCTTCGAGGCGTTCGGCGTCGATCTCGGCGGCGAGTAGGCGAGCAGGCGATTAGCCGAGCAGGAGAGCAGGCGATTAGCCGAGCAGGCGGGGGCGCGAGCAGGCGGATCGGCGACCGTCCGACGAAGCGCGTCGTCGCGCATGCGATTCGCCGGCAGCGCATTCGGGTTGCGCGGGTCGTGCGATCTCAGAGCCGCGCGCTGGCGGCTGCCTTGCCCGCGCGGCGGCCGAAGAAGCTGCCGTCGCCCAGAGACAGCCCGCTGCTGTAGCCGCCGACCGCGAGGCCCGAGGTCGAGCGCCCCGCGCCGTAGAGCCCGCGCATCGGACGACCCTCCGGATCGAGGATGCGGCCCTCGACGTCGGTCGCGAGGCCGCCGAGGGTGAAGACGGCATAGCGCGCGCTCTCGACGTTGCAGTCGATCGCCGCGAAGGGCGCCTCGAGCAGCGGCTGGAGATAGGGCTCCCGCTTGCCGAAGAGCGGATCGGCGCCGAGGACCGCATGGCGGTTGAAGAGCTCGATGGTCGACTCGAGCGCGCCAGCCGGAAGGCCGAGCTCCTGGCCGAGCTCCGCCGGCGTCTCCCCGACCGCGCAGACCTCGAATCCGTACTCGGGCTTGACGAAGATCGCGTCGTCGACGATGAGCCAGCAATGGCCGTCCTGGCGCAGCAGGGCGGCGTCGCCGAGCCGGCCGTAGTAGGCGTCCTCGTTGATGAAGCGCTGGCCCTTCGCGTTGACGAGCAGGCCCCGCTTGAGGTCCCAGGGCTGGGTCACCGGCAGCGAGACGGAGACCTTGTCGAGATGTCGCGTCCCGGCGCCGGCGGCCATCCCGAGGCGGATGCCCGAGCCGTCGTCGCCGTCTGCGGCGACCCGCATCTGGCAGCGGCGGGCCTCGGGTCGATAGGCGTCGAGCATCGCGTCGTTGAGGACGAAGCCGCCGGTCGTGAGGATGATGCCGCCGCGGGCGCGCACGAAGCGGGATTTTCCGAAGGTCTCGAGGCGCACACCGGTGATCGTGCCGTCGCGCTCCTGCACGAGCGCGCTGCAGATGGTGTTGAAGGCCTGGGCGGCGCCGCTGTTCGCGACGGCCTGACAGAGCGAGCTCATGACCTTGTGGCCGGCGGCGCCGGGGACCGCGGCGACGTGGCCTCGCGGCGCGGGCTTCGCGATGTCGCGGAAGGGCGCGACGTTCTCCGAACCCGACCAGACGAGGCCGTCGTCGGTCGGCGGCTCGCCGGACTGGCCGTAGTAGAAGGTGTTCTTGTAGGGCACGCCGTTCGCGACGAGCCAATCGAAATGCTCGACGGTGCCGTTGCAGTAGGCCTCGAGCTTCGCCTCGTCCTGGCCGAGGCCGACGGAGGCCCGCAGATATTTGAACATCTCCTCGGGCGAGTCCTCGAAGCCGCAAGCCTTCTGGAGGGCGGTCCCGCCGCCCAGGTAGATGACGCCGCCGGACATCGCCGACGTGCCGCCGCCGCCGCCTGCGCGCTCGACGACGAGCGTCTTCGCTCCGGATTCCACGGCGGAGAGGGTCGCCGATGCGCCGGCGACGCCGAGGCCGACGACGAGCACGTCGACGGTTTCGTCGAAGGAGGAAATCGAGCCGGCGTCGAGGATCTCGGTCTGCATGGTTGCTCCGGAAGGGGGCCTGCGAACGGGGCCCGCGGCGAATCGATGCATCGTCGGCCGGCGCGGAGAAGGCCCCGATCGAAGGGGTCCACGACGGCTCGTGCGGCGATCCGGGTTGGTCCGGGGTGGATAGCGCGCCCGCGGCGCGTCGTCAGAGGCGATAGCCCCCGTCGACGCCGATCACCTGGCCGGTGATCGGAAAACCCGCGTCCGAGGCGAGCAGGACGATCATCGCGCCGAGCTCCTCGGGCGCGAGGATCCGGCGCTGCGCACTCTCTGCTTCGGCTCGTTTGCGGGCGGTCGCCGCGTCGACGCCCTGGGCGGCGCCGAGCTGCTCGAAGGAGACGAGGTCGGTCGCCGTCCAGCCGGGGCAGACGCAGTTCACCGTGATGCGGTGGCGCGCGAGATCGACCGCGAGCTGCTTCGTCAGACCGATCAGGCCGTGCTTCGCCGCGGTATAGGCGGGGCTCGCAGCGGCGTGCTTCGAAGCGCCGGAGCCGATCATCACGACGCGGCCGTGGCCGCGCGCGCGCATCGAGGGGGCGGCGGCGCGGGTCGACCAGTAGGCAGAGGTCAGGTTGAGCGTCAGGTTCGCCTCGAAGCGGTCGTCGTCGCTCGAGAAGAGGTCGGGATTGCCGCCCGCGGAGCCGCCGACGTTGTTGACGAGGATGTCGACGCCGCCGAAGCGCGCCACGGCTTCGGCGATCGGCTTTCCGGCCTCGTCGCGATCCATCGCGTCGGCCTGGACGGGGACGACGTCGATCGCCTTCGCCGTGCGCTCGAGCGCATCCCGCGCACGCCCCGAGATCACGACTTCGGCTCCTGCCGTCCGCAGGGCCGCCGCGAGCGCACGGCCGATCCCGCGCGAGCCGCCGGTCACGACCGCCACCCGGCCCGAAAGAACGCCCATCGCTTCGTTCGCCAATCCCGACTCCCCTTCGTCTCGAGCCCGGGATCCGCCCGGCCCGCGCGAAGCGCCCCAGGGCGCCTCGGATCAATCGCGCGGATGCGGAACCGTCGGCGGCCACTCTCCGCCTCCGTAGACCTC
>CAUJGH010000415.1 GCA_963169575.1 Myxococcota bacterium
GGCGCGAGATCGGGCAGGCCGAGGGCGCCCGCGAGGGCGTGCCAATGGGCATCCTTCACGAGCGAGAGGCAGAGCCATTCGTCCTTCGTCGGATAGATGCGGACGCCTGCGGAGAAGCCCGTCTGCATCGCGTCGAGCAGCGGCCGCTCGATCGTGCGGCCGTCGGCATGGGCGACCGCATGGCTCGTGTTGAACATCTGGGCGTTCACGATCGCGGTCTCGCAGAACTGGCCGCGGCCCGTCTTCTCGCGCTCGTAGAGCGCCTGGCAGATCGCGATCGCGGCGAGGAAGCCGTTGCCGGTATCGCCCATGTTCGTCAGCGACCAGAGCGGTCGCCCGCCGCGGCCGCAGCCGCCGTCCTCCCACTCGACGCCGGCGAGGCATGCGCCCGTCTGGTCGTTGCCCGGCAGCTCGAGGCGGGGGCCGCGCTCGAAGCCGCGCGTATGGCAGTAGACGATGCGCGGGAAGCGCTCCTTCAGCGATTCGTAGTCGATCCCGAGCTTGATCGCCGCGCGATAGCGCATGTTGTGCAGGACGACGTCGGCCGAGGCGAGCAGGCGGTCGATGACCGCGCGGGCGCCCGGCTTCTTGAGGTCGATCGCGATGCTCTGCTTGCCGCGGTTGCAGGCCATCGCGATCTGGCTCGAATGCCAGTACCAGTCGTGGAGCGCGTTGACCTTGATGACCCGCGCGCCGAGATCCGAGAGGATCTGGCCGGCATAGGGGCCCGCGACGGCGAGGCCGAAGTCGAGCACCGTGATGCCATCGAGCGGCCCCTTCGCGAGCCCCTTCGCGTGGGTCTCGGCGTCGGTCGTCGCCTCGCTCCTCGCAGCATTCGAAGCGCCGGTGGCCTGGCGCCGCGCGAGCGCTTCGGCCTCCGCCTTGACCTCGGCCGTATGCTCCCCGAAGCGCGGCGCGGGGCCGCGAATCGCGCCGGGAGAGCGCTCGAGCTTGTACAGGATGCCGGCGGCGCGGATGCGGCCGAGCTCGGGATCCTCGAGCTCGGCGACGACGTCGTCGGCGACGAGCAGCGGATCCGCGAGCGCCTCCTCGGGCGAGCGGACCTTCTGGATGCAGACCCCCGCGACCGCGCCCGCTTCCGTCCATTCGTCCGCCGTGAACTTGCGGACGGTCGCTGCCATCGGCTCCCAATAATGATCGAGGACGAAGATCTCCTCGACGCCGAGGCCGATGCGCTCGGGATCTTCGCGCACCGTCAGATCGGGCGTCGCGTTCATCGTCTCGCCCGCCCCGGCCGAGAGGATGAAGCGCGGATTCGGCGGCCAGGCATGGATCCAGCGGCCATCACGGCATTCGAAGAGGCCCTTCGGCGATCGACTATCACCGACCCACGACATGAACATCGGGGCATCGAGCTTCTCGGCCATCGCGAAGGCGAGCACGCCGGCGGCGAGGGCACCCTGGAGCAGCGAGGTCTCGACCCATTGGCCGCGGCCGGTGACCTCCCGGGCCCGGAGTGCGGCGCTGATCGCGGTCGCCGCGGCGTAGGCCGCGCCGAGGCTCGGAAAGCGCGATGCCGGAAAGAGCGGCCCTTCGCGCGGCGCGCCCTGCAGCCGTTCCTGTGCGACCTCGAGATCGGGGAAGAGCGGCGGCTTGCCGGAGAGATGCGGCGCCGACCCGCCGAAGCGGCCGCGCTGCTCCCATTGCAGGCCCGAACGCGCCGCGACGAGCGCGTCGTAGCCCGGCCGATCGGAGTAGGGATTGTCGCGGCCATAGCCCGTGATCGAGCAGTAGACGAGGCGCGGGTTCAGGGCGGCGAGCGACGCATGGTCGATGCCGAGCTTCTTCGTGACGCCGGGCGCATGGCTCTCGACGAGCACGTCCGCGGTCGCTGCGAGCGCGAGAAACGCGCGCTTGTCGTCGGCGTTCGCGAGGTCGAGGACGGCGCTGCGCTTGCCGCGATTCCAGGCGTGGTGGCCGAGCTGATCGCGGAGCGGATCGTGGCCCGGCCGCTCGATGCGGGTCACGCGGGCGCCGTGATCGGCGAGCAGCATCGTCGCCATCGGACCGGCGATGCCGTTCGAGAGCTCGAGGATCTGGATGCCGTCGAGGACGAGACTCATCGGGGGGCCTCCGATTGCCGCGCCCGGGAACGACCCGGGCGCGCGCGCTGGCGGGAAATGCTCAGGCGATACCGTACATCGTCGCGCCGTTCTGCCACGTGATCTTCCGGATCTCGTCCTCGGGCACGCCCTGGAAGAGATGCTCGATCTTCGCCGCGGCATTCGGCCAGTTGCAGCAGGGATGCGGGAAATCCGTCGACCAGAGCACGTTCTCGATGCCGAGCTCGTGGCGGGCGGCGATCGCCTCGGGCTCGTGGACGAAGGTCGCGGCCATCTGACGCCGGAAATACTCGGAAGGCAGCAGCTTCACGCCGGGGAAGTCGTAGTGCTGGTGCATGCGCGAATCGAGGAAGCGGATGAAGCCCGGCAGCCAGAACAGGCCCGGCTCGACGAACACGACGCGCAGCTTCGGATGCCGCTCGAGCACGCCCGTCAGGACGTACCAGGAGAGGGTCTCGGCGATCGCGAAGCCGGGCAGCGCGGTGAAGATGCCCTTTTGCGGCGTCGGGTCACGACGGAAGACGTCCCAGAGCGAGGTCTTCAGCGTCAGGTGGTTGGCGACGACGATGCCCGTCTCCTCGAAGGCGTGCCAGAGCTTCTCGTAGCGGTGGTCGTGGTAGTCGGGCATGCCGAGCTCGGAGGGGAAGTTCGGGATCTGGATCGAGCGGGCGCCGAGGCCGGCGAGCCGATGAACCTCGGAGACGGCGTAGTCGACGTCGATCAGGGGGAGCTGGTAGGTGATCAGGATCCGCTTCGGGTCGATCGAGGCGAACTCGGCGAGCGCATCGTTGTAGGCGGTCGCACAGGCCTGCCAATGCTCGCAGATGGCGTAGACCTTGCTCGTGAAGTCGAACTCGGAGTACATGACCTCGCACTGAACGCCGTCGGCGTCCATCGCGGCGAGTCGCGCCGTCGCGTCGAAATAGCCCGGATGACGCGCGGCCTCGAGGTCGACGAAATCCTCGAGCTCGAGCTTCTTGCCCTCCTGGATCGCGTCCTGCTTCGCCGCATGGCGGGCCATGCCTTCGTCCCAGGCCGAGTGGAAGCGCTTCGGGAGATTGCGCTTGACGTGGGCGTCGGTGATGACGCAATGGGAATCGGCGGAGAAGAATCTCCGGGCGGGGGGCGTGGCTGCGTTCGGGGTCATGTTCGTCCTCCGATGCGACGGGCCGGGCCGTCGCGGGTCAATGGTTCGCGGGGCGGCGCGCCCTTCCGGCCGGATCCGATGCCAGGACTTCCGCGATCCAGGCCGGGATCTCCCGCCAGATCGCGGCGCGCGAGTTCGCGACGAGATGGCAGTGCCAGCAGTCTTCGAGCGTTCGGATCGTCACGTTCGGCGCCTTCGGCAGCTCTTCGCGGACGCCGCGTTCGCCATGCAGGTCGTGGTCCCCGATCAGCACGTAGACCGGGACGTCGATCGCCGCCGCCGAAGGGGCATAGCCGCCGGGAATCATCGAGAGCAGGCCGCCGAGGGCGAGCAGGTCGGTCGATGCGGCATGCAGCAGCGCTTCGGCGCGGGGCGGCGCGGTGCCGACGCCGAAGGCGGCCCGGCGATCGCCCTCGGCGCCATCGGCGCGCGGGGGGTAGGGCGTTCCGTAGCAGCGCTGCGCGAGGGCGCCG
>CAUJGH010000416.1 GCA_963169575.1 Myxococcota bacterium
CCATTCCCAGCGGAGCTCCCGGCGCGCGATCCGCCACTGCCCGGCGCGGCGTTCGAAGCGGTCGACGTAGCGGATCCCCATGACGAGATCGGCGACGTCGCGCGCCGCCGATCCGGGCGGGATCTCACGTTCGCCGCCAGGCGCGTCGACGGCCGACGCCTCCGAGCGCGATCCGGCGGTGCCCCCCGGCGCGCCTTCGGCCGGGACCGTCTGCGCGAGGACGTGATGGCAGATCGCATAGGACTCGGCCCGCGCGACGTCGCCTTCGATCTCGATCAGCGACTGCCCGAGCTTGTGCATCGTCGTCCGGAAGCGCGCGTGGACCTCGCTCGCGACGAAGGCGAGGAAGCCGTCGACGTCGCCCTCGTAGGTGCCGTGATCGTCCCAGGCGTCGGCATGGTAGGTCGAGCGGACCAGCTCGAGATCGCGGCGATCCACGCCGCGGCAGTAGCGGAGGAGCTGGTGCTCGATCTCGGCGCGATCCGAAACGTCTCGCTCCGAAGAGGCCCGATCGGAGGCACTCGTCGCCGCTCCCGGCAGCGACCGGGGGACTGCGACCAGCACGGGATCGCTGCCGTCCCGCTGCCCGCGGAGAAATCCCGGGTACGCCCGCTGCGAGCCGATCGGGACGAGGCGCTCCCATTCGAAACACATCTGGCGGTGGGCGATCTTCCAGCCACTGCCGCGATCTTCGAGGCGATCGACGTAGCGCACGCCCATGACGAGATCGTTCGCGTCTTCGGAATCGGGGCTGACGGAGGGACCGGGAAGACGCGCGACGTGGTGGGCGATCGCATAGGTCTCGGCGAAGGCGGTCCGCCCGTCCGCGGCGATATCGATGAGGCAGTTGCCGAGCTTGTGCATCGTGCAGTCGTAGGCCTCGAAGACCGTCGGCTTCAGCCAGGCGAGGAAGCCGTCGACGTCGCCCTGGTAGCCGCCGTGATCGTCGAAGGCGTCGGGATGGTAGGCGCTCCGGACGAGATCGGGCTGGCAGCGGTCGACGCCGCGCGCATAACGCTGCAGCGTCTCGCGACAGGCGTGCTTCGCGAGGAGGACGTCGCGAGCGACCCGTCGGCCGCTTCCGCTCGGGAAGGCATGGACGGGATCGTCCGTCCCATGCTGGCCGCGCAGATAGCCGTCCGGAAGCGGGATGCCGCCGACCGGATCGACGCGATGCCAATCCCAGGCGCAGACGCGCCGGGCGATCCGCCATTCGCCGTCCCGGCGCTCGAAGTCGTCGACGTAGCGCAGGCCCCAGACGAGGTCCCGGCCGTCGCTGGCGATCGCGCCATCGGCGCCCGCCCGCGCGCCGGCTGCGCGCGGCTCCGCCTTCTGGATGTGGTGGGCCTCTGCATAGGATTCGACGCGGGCGCGATCGGCGCCGACGAAATCGACCAGGATGTTCCCCGCGAAATGCTGGGTCGTCGCGAACCAGGCCCAGACTCCCGGAGCGAGGGTGTCGACGAAGCCCGCAATCGGGCCCTGGTAGTACCCATGATCGTCCCAGGCATCGGGATGATAGGCGGCGAGGACGAGCGCGGGATCCCGGCGGTCGATGCCGCGCCAGTAGCGCGCGAGCCCATCGCGGATCGCACATTCGTCGCCGAGCCTCTGCCATCGCGCGTCCATGCGGCCTCCTCGGATGGGGCTCAGATCGTCAGCCGCGGCGCTTGCGGGTCGAAATGCGAGTCGGCGTCGTCTCCAAAATCCGGGAACGGTCCTGCGCCGTCGCTTCCGGGCGGGGGCGGCCGATCCGCTGCGTTTCGCTCGCCGGTGAAGCGACGGCGCTGCTCGACGAAATAGGGCTCCCAGGGAACGAGCTGGATCGCCTCGTCGATCGTGAGGATCGCGCCGAGCCGATCGCCGCTCTGGAAGAGCGCTTCGGCGAGGGTGTCGAGGATGCCGGGGAGCTGGCGCTCGGTCGTCGTGACGGCCCGATCCGCCAGGGCGATCGCGAGTTCGAGGCCCGTCTCGCTCGGCTCGGCCTCGGTCGCGATGAACCAGGCGGCGGCGTTCTCGTGCGGAAACAGATGGAGCGATGCGGGCGAATCGAGCAGGCGCTCCGCATGGCGCTCGAGGGCCGCCGGATCGAGGCGCGCGAGAGGAACGATCCCGATCGACGCCGAGGCCGCGCACGCGATCCCGGCGATCGCCGCCAACCGCGTGCGCAGCGAGGCCCCGGGACGATCGAATTCCGGCGCGCCGAGCCACCACGCCGCCGCATGGCCGCCGGCGAATCCCCCGAGATGGGCGCCCCCCGCGACGTAGTCGCGCAGGAGCGGATCGAGGATGACGAACTGGAGCACGATCGCAGCGAGGAAGAGACGCCGCGGGAGGCGCCACTCGCAGGGCAGCGCGGCGGGGAAATACAGCTCGAGCGCGAGGATCGCGCCCGCCAGCGCGGCGACGAGCCCGGAGGCGCCGATGACCTCGCGATGCCCGGCGATCAAGATGCCCGCGACCGTCCCGATCCCGCCGAGCATCAGAACGAGGGCCGTCCGCCAGGATCCGAGCGGCTTCTCGACCAGTGGCCCGAGCACGACGAGCCCCCCGACGTTGATCGCGAGATGGATCGGCAGCCCGCGCAGCCCGGGCACCAGCCGCTCGATGAATCCGGGCTCCGCCGGCAGCGCATGGAGGAAATGCGCCGTCACCGCGCGCCAGAGCTCGCCGCGCAGGAAGAGCTCCGGAAGGAACGCGCCGATCTGATCGACGAGCGCGTCGCGCAGCTGAAAGCCCGTCCCGATCAGACAGAGCGCCACCGTCGTCCAGAGCGCGACGAGCCGGACCTTCTGGCCCGCCAGCGCTTCGAGCTGCGCCATCGCCTGGAGCTGGCCTTGCCCGTCCGTGTCGAGCGCGATTCGAGCCAGCAGCCGATCGCGCGCGGTCTGCGGCCCGGCACCAGGGTCGACGAAATCGCTGCTCCGCACCACGAGCAGCCCGCTCAGCGTCCCGATCAGGAGCGCGCGGGCAGCGATGCAGACGTGGGTCACCGACGCATAGGAATGGAGCGGGGATCGCACGAGCCCGCGCGAGCGGATGATCCGGAAGCCCGCCTCTTCGAAGACCAGCGCGCCACCGCGCTCGAGTCGGATCCGGCGCGGGTCCGGACTCGCGGCGGAGTCGTCTTCGGGATCAGCCGACATCGAGCCAGCGTAGCGTGCTCATGAGCCCTCGACGGCAGGCGACCGGAGGTCCGAACGCGCGAGCGCGGAGCCCGCCGCTTCGGCCGACTCCGCGCCCTCACGAATCGGATCCCTGATCAATCCTCGGGCGTGACCGCGATGGTCGGGAAGACGCGCGAGTAGAAGAGCACGACCGCCAGGAAGAGGCCGCCGAAGCCGAGCGCGATGCCGATCTGGATCGGACCGAGCCAGGACAGCATCTCGCCCTTCACGACCGAGGGCCAGATCAGCAGGTTTCGCTCGAGCCAGAGGCCGAAGAGCAGCGCACCGGCGACCGGCCCCGCGATCCACGGCGTCTTCTTCGGCTCGCGGCCCAGCAGCACCCAGAACGGGATCAACCAGTTGCAGGCCCAGACCGCCATCGAGACCCAGCCGTAGCCGGTCTGCAGGCGCGCCCACTCGAAGTCCCAGTTCTGCCAGCTCTTGGCGAAGGCCTCCGCCGAATAGCCCTTGTCGATCATGAACTGATCGCCGAGCCGATCGCGGACGAAGAACGTCTCTTCCGGCAGGTTGCCGTAGTAGATGACCAGATACTGCGACCAGAAGAGGTACATCCAGAAGATCGAGAACGCGAACATCATCTTGCCGACGTCGAGCTGGCGACTCCCGGTGATGTTGCCCTGGAAACCGGGAACACCGCGGCTCGCGAGACCCGAGATGGCGCTCGCCGCGACGGCGGAGAGAATGCCGCCCCAGCAGACGAAGTTGCCGAACAGGTTCGAGAACCAGGCCTGCTCCATGCTCATGACCTGGTCGAAGCTGAAGAACGCGAAGCCGATGCCGTAGGTCAGCGCGATGATCGGCGCGAGAAAGCTCGTGCGGTTCTTCGCCGCGAGCCGCTCTTCCTCGTCACCCCGCCAGCCGGCCGTCCAGCTCGCGGCGAGGGTCTTCGCCGGGCCCGTCCCGTGCTCGGCGAGATTGCGAAGGGTCGGCCGCACCGAAGCCTTGATGAAGGCGACGGCGAGCAGCGACATCCCCGCCAGCAGACCGATGTCCATCAGGTAGAAGCGCTGCTTGTTGAGCCAGGCCTCCTTGCCGTGCATCGCGCCGTTCTTCTGCCAGTCGAAGAGGTGCTCGCCGCCGAAGATTCCGACGATCCCCAGCACGAGCGCGACGGGAATGAAGGCCGCGAACGACTCGGCAAAGCGGCGATACGGCCCCGGCCAGGTCGCACCGACGATGGTGTAGGCCGCCGCGAGGGCGAGACCACCACAAGCGAGCATCGTGAAGAAGATGAAGTTCGAGTGGAAGGCCAGCCAGGTCGTCTGCGGATCCCGCATCAGACCGCCCGCGAAGGCGACGACGCCGATCACGATCAGGCCGAGACAGATGCTGAAGAGAGGCTGCGGAAGAACGCCCGGATTGGCGCGTTCACCGGCCGCTGTTCGGGAGCTCACTGGGCACCTCCCAATTGACCGTTGAGGTCACGGATGTAGTTGACGACGTCCCAGCGCTCGGACGGAGCGATCCGTCGATAGCTCGGCATGCGGCCTCGGCCGAGGGAGATCGTCGTGTAGATGTGGCCGTCGGTGAGGCCCGTCGCGAGGCTGAAGCCCATGGGCCCGGGACCGATCGGGAGCACGCCCGCGATCGGGCCGTTCGGCGCGGCGATCGTTCCGTCGCCGCCGCCCGTCTTGCCATGGCACGTCGCGCAGGTCACGTCGAAGATCGCCTTGCCCTTCGCGAGGGATTCGAGGGTCGGCTTGTTCGGGTTGACGAGCGACTCCTGCGCGTCGACTGCGAGCAGGGCCGGCTCCGCAACGTCGGCCCAGCCGACCGCGACCGTGCCCTCGGGCGGCGTGAAGGCCTCGACGCGATCGGGCATGCCGGCCGATTCGAGGGTCTCGAAGGCCTGCACCGCCAGCTGCCGCTTCATCTGCGGGAACCACTCGACCGAGACCTGCTCCCAGCAGCCGGGCAAGCCGGCGACGGCGAGCAGCAGGGCCGCCATCAGCGAGCGCGACTGCGCCCGCGGCCGAATGAGCGCCTGCGGCCAGATTTCAGTGGGCCTCCGCACGCTTGACCTCCTTGGCATTGTGTCCGCGCATCAAGCTCTCCACCTCGGCGGCATCGCGCTCTTCGCAGCGCACGACGACGCCGAACTCCTCGGCCGAGAAGCGCGGGCTGTAATGCTTGTCGAGCGGTCGCGGATAGAGGCCCGCCAGCATCGCGAGGCCGGCGACGACCAGGATGCCGCCGAATAGCGTCTGCAGCTCGAAGCCGATGATCCACATGGGCGGGATGGCGGCGATGTTCTTGCCGGCGATCTTGATCGGCCAGTCCATCGACATCCAGATCTGGATGCCGAAGCCGACGACGACGCCGACGAGCGAGCCTCCGAGATGGAACGCCCGGACCTTCGAGGGCCGCGGATCCTCCGCGAGCTCGATCTCCTCGAAGGGCGCGGGGGAGTAGGTGGTGAGGTCGTCGAAGCCGCGGGCCTTCAGCTTGCGAACGACCGTGGCGACGTCGGACGGGTAGTCGTAGACACTGACGAGCTCGGCCATCAGTGGGCTCCTCCGGAAGCATGCGCTGCGTGCGCGTCATGCCGCGCGTGATCGCGTGCGTGGATGTCCAGCTCCTTGACCTCCGAGATCGCGATGATCGGGAACATCTTGAGGTAGAGCAGGAAGAACATGCTGAACCAGCAGAAGCTGCCGGTCAGCACGATCATCTCGACGAGGCTCGGGATGTAGAGACCCCAGGCCGCGGGGATGTACTCGCGCGAGAGCGACGTGATGATGATGACGTACCGCTCGAACCACATGCCGAGGTTGATGAAGAAGCAGAGCACGAAGAGGAACGGGATGTTCGTGCGCAGCTTCTTGATCCAGAGGAGCTGGGGCATGACGACGTTGAAGATGATCATGCACCAGGTCGAGAACCAGTACGGCCCGAACGCCCGCTGCCAGAACGAGGTCTGCTCGAACTCCACGGCCGAGTACCAGGCGATGAAGTATTCGGCGCCGTATGCGTAGCCGCAGATGAGGGACGTGAAGAGGATGAACCTCGACATGTTCTCGAAGTGGTAGTCGGTGATGTAGGCCTCGAGGCGGAAGATCCGGCGCACCGGGACCATCACCACGATCACCATCGCGAAGCCGCCGAAGATGGCGCCGGCGACGAAGTAGGGCGCGAAGATCGTCGCGTGCCAGCCCGGCACGATCGACATCGCGAAGTCCCAGGAGACGATCGAGTGGACCGAGAGCACCAGCGGCGTCGCGAGGCCCGACAGATGCAGCACCGCGCGGCTATGCGCCTTCCACTGCTTGCCCGTGCCCTGCCAGCCGGCGGACAGGATCGTGTAGACGACCTTCTTCCAGCCGACGGCGCGGTCGCGGGCGATCGCGATGTCGGGGATGAGGCCGACCAGGAAGAAGAGCACCGAGATGGTCAGATAGGTATTGACCGCGAAGACGTCCCAGAGCAGCGGGCTCTTGAAGTTGACCCAGAGGTAGCGCTGGTTCGGGTACGGCAGCAGGAAGTAGAACTTCCAGAGGCGGCCGATGTGGATCAGCGGGAAGAGCGCCGCGGTGAGGACGGCGAAGACGGTCATCGTCTCGGCGCCGCGGTTGATGGCGTTGCGCCACTTCGCGCGGAAGAGATAGAGGATCGCCGAGATCAGCGTGCCGGCGTGGCCGATGCCGATCCAGAAGACGAACGTGATGATGTAGACGCCCCAGAAGACGGGGGCCTGGTAGCCGGCGACGCCGAGGCCTTCGTAGGTCTGCCAGGCGAGGGTCGCCCCGGCGAGTCCGACGCCGGACAAGGCGAACAGCAGGGCGATCAACCAGGGCCAGTGAAAGCCCTTGGTGACGGCCATGATGTCGATGTTGGCCTGCGAGTCCTGGGGCCGGACCGGCGGGTTCATCGCATCGGCGACGGCGGTGGCGGGAGGCGGTGCCATTCTTGGGACTCCCTCAGCTCTCTTCGCGCCGGACCTGACCGAGGTAGGTCACGGCGGATCGTGTATTCAGGATCTGCAGCGCGTGGTAGGCCCGAGCGGCGCCCTGCTCGGCGCGCTGGGACGGCGCACTCGCCTTGTCGCGGACGTTGCCGAAGCTGATCGCGTCGGACGGGCAGGACTGCTGGCAGGCCGTCTTGACCGCTCCATCCGCGATCGGCCGGCCCGCATCCTTGGCGGGCTGCCGCGCGGTCTCGATCCGCTGGACGCAGAACGAGCACTTCTCCATCACGCCCTGGCCGCGGACGGTGACGTCCGGGTTGAGCATGAGGCCCAGCAGGCCCGGCCAGTTCTTGCGGCCGTAGTCGAAGTAGTTGAAGCGGCGGACCTTGTAGGTGCAGTTGTTGGCGCAGTACCGCGTGCCGACGCAGCGGTTGTACACCATGCCGTTGATGCCTTCGTCGTTGTGGTAGGTCGCGATGACCGGACAGACGGCTTCGCAGGGCGCAGCGCCGCAGTGCTGGCAGAGCATCGGCAGATGCCGGACCTGGGTCCCTCCGAGCGTCTCGCCCGACGGAATCGGTCGCCGCTCCGAATCCGCGCTCACGTCGTCGTCGCCGTCGCCGACATAGCGCTCGATGCGGAGCCAGGTCATCTCGCGGTGCATCAGCGCCTGCTTCTCGCCGACGATCGAGACGTTGTTCTCGACGTAGCAGGCGGTGATGCAGGCCGAGCAGCCGGTGCACTTGTCGTTGTCGATCGTCATGCCCCAGCGGTAGGGCTGATCCGGATCGGCATCGTACGCGGCGTCGAACTCGAAGGGCGGGCCCGAGAAGTGGTGACCGCCTTCCGCCTCATGACCGCCTTCCGCGGCGTGGGCGTCGGCTTCTCCGTGCTCGGCGGCGGAGGCCGGGGTCGCGGCGAGGAAATGCGCCAGGCCGCCCGTCTTCGCGAGGTCGTGCAGATCGAACTCGGGCGCGAGCCCGCGCTTGCGCTGGTTGTCCGTCCACTGCGAGAGCGCCAGCCGGCGATAGCGACCCGTCTTCGTGACCGTCGCCTTCGCCGAGAGGAAGGCCTGTCCGCCCGCCTCGTCCGTCGCCGCCGGCAGCAGATCCGCGAGGTTCACACCGCGCACGACGCCCGGCTGGGGCTGCTCGTCGCCCGCCATCGACGCGTAGTGGCCGACGGAATGGCCCTGACCGATCGGAATCGCGATGACGTCGCTCGGGATCCCGCCGCGCGGGAACACCGACACGTCGACCGAGCCCGCCTCGGTCGCGACGGTCACGACGTCGCCGAGGGTCACGCCGAGCTCGGCCGCCTTTTCATGCGAGAGCTCGACCCACGAGTTCCACGAGAGCTTCGTGACGGGGTCGGGGATCTCCTGGTTCCAGGGCAGCGCCGCGCCGCGGCCGTCGCCGAGGTAGGAGTGCGGGAAGGCGACGAGGGTCAGGTCGCCGGAGCCCGCGATCGTCGGAGCCGAAACGCGCACGCTCGACAGACCGTCGACGAAGGAGACCGCTCGCTGCGGCATCGCGCCGAACTCGCCGCCGCGCGCGAGGGCATGCCGCCAGCTCGTCCCGGACCAGTTCGCCTCGACGACGCTCTTCCAGCTGCCGGCCGGCAGCGCGGAGACGCCGGCCGCGCCGGTCGCGCGGGCAGCGCCGAGCAGCGTATCGCCCATCGCCTGGGTATCGAAGAGCGGCCGGATCGTCGGCTGCACCAGCGAGCGGACGCCCTGTCGCGGGCTCGCGTCGCCCCAGCTCTCCATCGGCGTATGGTCCGGCAGGAGCAGATTGGCGCGCTCGGTCGTCTCGTCCGCGAGCGGCGCGAAGGCGACGACGAGCTCGACCTTTGCGAGCGCTTCGCGGAAGCCCAGTGCCGTGGGGAGCGAGTAGACGGGATTGAGATCGTGGATCAGCAGGCATTCGACCTGCCCCGCGTTCATCTTCTCGATCAGCGCCTTCACGTCGGCGAGGCTCGCCGTCCGCTTCGCGTCGGCGGCCGGGTACTGGACCGAGTTTCCGATCGCACCGACTGCCGCGTTCAGCAGCAGCACGGCCGCCGCATCGCTCCGCCCCGCGGTCGTCGACGCAGCGACGCCCGGCGGAAGCGCCACGGCGCGGCGCGCGCCCGCGAGCTTCGCAGCGACCTTGTCGAAGAGGGCCGCGTCGATCCCGGCCGCCGCGAGAGCCGCAGACTTGCTGCCGGCGCTCGCGAGCGCGGCGATCGTCGCGTTGCCGCGAGCATTCGCGACCGCCTGCGCGAGGGCGAGGGCGAGCACACCTTCGCTGCCCGGCTTCGCCGGCACCCAGATGTCCGCGTTCGACGCCGTCAGGTTCTGGCGCGGCGAGATCGCGATGACGCGCGTGCCGCCGTTCGCATGCGCAGCGACGTCGCGGCCGGCCGCCAGCTGGCGCGCGTGCTCGACGGGCGAGCGGCCCGTATCGAGGAAGTCGGAGCCGAAGTCGACGACGAGATCGGCGCCTTCGAGATCGAAGACCGGCACGGCGTAGGCGCCGAAGAGCTGGCGGCTCGCCTCGAGCAGGGCATGATCGCCGAAGGGCTCGTAGGTCAGCCGACCCGCGATCCCGGTCGCCTGCGCGACCTGATCGAGCAGCCCATCGAGCGAGGGGCCGACCGGGCCGCCGAGGATCCAGGTCTTCCCTGCCGCGCTGCCGAGCTTCGCCGCGAGCTTCGCCTTCGCGTCTTCCCAGCCGATCGGCTGCAGCGAGCCATCGCCGCTGCGCGTCGCGGGGCCGGCGATGCGATCCGGATGATAGGTTCGGCCGAGACTCGCCTGGCCACGGGCGCACAGGCGCCCCTGATTGATCGGATGATCGGGGTTGCCCTCGAGCTTGATCGGACGGCCTTCGCGGGTCTTGACGTGCAGACCGCAGCCCGTCGAGCACTCGAGACAGGTCGATGCGTACTCGACCGCGATGCCCGGCGTGATCGTCTCCGGCTGGACGACGTACGGGATCAGCTTCTCGGCGGGATCGCTGCAGCCGGCGGCGGCCGCCGCACCGGCAGAGAGACCCACGATCTTGAGGAACTCACGACGATCGAGTTCGGACATGCGTTTCCATGGCTCCTAGGAGTAGAGACCCTAGTAGTGGCACTTGAGGCAGTCCTGCGACGCCTGCTGGTTGTTCTGTCGGTGGCAGCTGA
>CAUJGH010000417.1 GCA_963169575.1 Myxococcota bacterium
CAGCCGCTGACGGCGCGCGGTCCGGAGAACCGGGTTCGGCAGGACGTCGAGACGGCGCTCGAGATCGGCGGCGAGCTGCCCGCCTTCGAGCTGCGCGCGCTCGATGGGCGGATCCAGACCCAAGAGGACCTCGTCGGTCACCGCACCCTGCTCATCTTCGAGCGCAGCGTCGACTGGTGCCCCTTCACGAAGGCGCGCCTGCTCGGCCTCGACGCAGCGCTTCGGTCGGAGCCCGACCTCCGGATCCTGTGGGTCATGTCCGACACCCAGTTCAACGAGCGGACCCGGCTCTTTCTCGCTGAGGCGGGGCTGGCCGATCGGATCCTGTTCCTGGCCGACCCGAAGAGCACACTGATTCGAAGGCTCGGCCTGCTCAAAGCGGATCCCGAGAGCCTCGAAGTCGGCGTCCCCCATCCGACGACCCTGCTCCTCGACCGCGCGGGCCGGATCCGGTTCGTCGACGTCCGGCAGGATTTCCACTACTGGCTGGATCCGCAGGCGGTCGCCCTCGCCCTGGCCGAGATGGGCTAGGCGGACCCGGAGCAGCCGGTTCCCCGACCGAACCGGAGCACGCGTCGCGGCAACTATCGGCGCGCCCCCCGTTGCGGGAGTCCCGCCGAGCCTCCATCATCCGCCTCGGCTCGGGGCCGCCATGCGAATTGCGCAGCGATCCCAAGGCCCACACGAGGTCCGGGCGGGCCGGACCGAGGCATGATCGCCTGCACCGTCGAGCTCCGATTCCCTCGTTCGCCCTGCATCCTTGGCAAGCAGCGCGGGCGCGGCGGGTCGAAGCGGAACGAGTGGGGCGCCGGGTGAACGGCGCATAGCGCGCACACCATTCAACTTGTTATTCGAGAAGCTCGATGAGACCACCGGCCGTGCATGTTTGCGGAGCGGAGCTCGTCGTGGAGGCAACGACCGGGTCATGATGCGACGACTTTCCTCTTCGATTGAACTGCGACTGATCTTCCTGACGGGCGCGCTCGCCCTCGCGACCGCGGGCTGCAAGACCACGCCGGACGCCGACGCGAACGCCGGCGGCAGCGGCACGGGCAGCGAGTTCGACGATGCGGGCGCCGGCGCGGGCGACGGCTCGGACATGGGCTACGACGCGAACGGCTCGAGCATCGCGCCGATCTACTTCGACCTCGACCGCTCGGACGTCAAGCCCCAGTTCGAGTCGATCCTCGAGGCGGCGGCGGCGACGCTGAAGAGCTCGGGCGGCTCGGCCGTGATCGAGGGCCACTGCGACGAGCGCGGCTCGGACGAGTACAACGTGGCTCTCGGCGAGCGCCGCGCGGTCTCGGTCCGTCGCTACCTCTACAACCTCGGCGTGCCGGTGTCCCAGCTCTCCGTCGTTTCCTACGGCGAAGCGCGGCCCGCGGTCTCCGGCACGGGCGAGACGGCCTGGTCGCTGAACCGCCGCGCGGAGATCAAGCTCCAGTAGCGCTGTTTTCCACTCGCCTCCCCGGGCTAGCTGCCCGGTGAGGCGGGCGCTCTCGGGATTCCGTGAGGAAGACTCGAGGTTTCATCCAGAAAGCCGGTGGACACCAGCAGGTGTCCACCGGCTTTTGTACTTTGATCTCCGCGATGCCGGGTCGCCCGGATCCGCCCCTCCCCGCACGATCGGAGATCCCATGCCCCTTCATGGTGGAAAGCTCGCGGCCAAGGCCCTGAAGCAAGCCGGCGTCGAAGTCGTCTTCACCCTTTCCGGCGGCCACATCATGCCGCTCTACGACGGCTGCATCGACGAGGGCATCAAGATCGTCGACGTCCGCCACGAGCAGGCCGCCGTCCATGCCGCCGACGCCTGGGCCCGCTGCAACCCCGGCAAGATCGGCGTCGCCGCGATCACCGCCGGCCCCGGCGTGACCGACGGCGTGACCGGCATCGCGAACGCCTGGCGCGCGAACTCGCCGATCCTGGACTTCGGCGGTCAGGGTCCCTTCGAGAATCTGCGCCGCGGCTCGCTGCAGGAGATGGATCATCTCGGTGTCGTCCGCCCGATCACGAAATACTGCGACGCCGTCTACCAGACCAAGCGCATCCCCGAGTACATCGAGCTCGCGATCCGCCACGCCGTCTCGGGCATCCCCGGCCCCGCGTTCCTCGAGATCCCGATGGACATCTTCATGGGAAGCGTCGACGACGCGGACGTCGTGATCCCGCGCATCCGCACCGAGCCGCCCCGCCTCTCGCCCGATCCCGACGAGGTTCGCCGCGCGCTCGATCTCTTGCGCCAGGCGCGGCGCCCGATGCTGATGGCGGGCACCAGCGTCAAATGGTCGAAGGCCGCGGCCGACATGAACCGCTTCATCGCCGAGACCCACATCCCGACGTATACGAACGGCATGGGGCGCGGCTCGGTGCCCTTCGATTCGCCCGAGTTCCTGAACCGCTCGCGGCGCGACGCCTTGAAGAAGCTCGACCTGATCGTGCTCGCCGGGACACTGCTCGATTTTCGCATGCGCTTCGGTCAGACGATCCCCGCCGATGCGAAGATCATCCAGCTCGACATGGATGCGACGCTGATCGGTCAGAACCGCCAGGCCGACGTTCCGCTCGTCGGCAATCTCGCCAGCAGCTTCCGCGCCCTCTCGGAGGAGATGAAGAGCCAGAGCATCCGGCTCGACTTCTCCGGCTGGCGCGACGAGCTGAGGACCGTCGAGGACGCGGAAGAAAAGAAGGTCCAGGCGAGCCTGAACAGCGACGAGGTTCCGATCGATCCGCAGCGGATGTGCCGCGAGGTGCGCGACTGGCTCGAAACGATGCGGGATCCGATCGTGATCGGCGACGGCGGCGACATCGTCGCGACGGCGGCGAAGATCATCCCGGTCAAGAGCGAAGGCGCCTGGATGGACCCCGGACCGCTCGGCACCCTCGGCGTCGGCATGCCCTTCGCGCTCGCCGCGAAGCTCGCGCATCCGGAGCGGCCGGTCGTCATCATCTATGGCGACGGCTCGTTCGGCTTCAACGGCATGGAATACGACACGGCGGTCCGATTCGGCCTCCCGATCATCGGGATCGTCGGCAACGACGGCGCCTGGGGCCAGATGATGCGGCCGCAGGGCGCCATCTACGGCTGGGATCGGCTCGAGGCGGTGCTGCTGAACCGCACGCGCTACGACAAGGTCGTCGAGGCGCTCGGGGGCCATGGCGAATACGTCACGCGGCCGGACGACCTTCGGCCGGCGCTCGAGCGCGCAGCGGCGTCCGGCAAGCCCGCCCTCATCAACGTCGAGATCCGCCAGGATCGCAACTACAGCGGCGGCATCTACGTCTGACGCGGGCTCGGGCGAGACGTCCGGCGAAGCGGGATCCGGGAATCGGCTTGTCCCTCGTGCTCGAGCGTCGCGATCCGGAGTCGCTTGAATGGGAGCGCGAGCGCCGCGCGGCGCTCGATCCCTGGCTGCGCGCGGTCGGCCCGCTCGCGTTCCTCTCGCCCGAGGCGGGCGGGCGCGGCGAACGGATCGCGAGCGCGACGGGCGCGCTCGGCGTCGTGCTGCTCGATCCGGGCGATCCGTCCCTGCTCGCGGGCCGCGTTCGCGGCGACGGTCTGCGCGGCCTGCGGCGCGTGCTCACGGGCCGCGCGCTGGTCCTCCACGACGGCGAGCGCCTCCGCGCCCGGCTCGCCCGCGACGTCGATCCGATGCTCGCCGCGCGGCCCTTTCTGGAGCTCCAGGCCTTCTTCGCCCTCGCGCATCCCGATGCGCCCGATCTCGAGCTCGACACTCTCTGCCGTCGCCTGCTCGGCCGCGAGGCCGCCGCGGACGCGCTCGCCCGGGCGGTCGATCTCGGCCGCCTGCTCTCAGCGACGGCGATCGCCGCGCGCTCGGGCGACGTGCGTCATCTCGAGCTCCGGCAGATCCTCGCCGCCCGCCTGCCGGACTCGCCCTGGCGTGCCCTCGTCGATCCGGATTTCGCACCGATCGCCGAGGGCGCCGCCGAGCAGCGCCTCGACTTCACGGCCTTCGCGAAGCAGGCGTTCGCCGCGCAGCGCGCAGAACCGGGCGCGGCCGCGCGCTCCGCGCCCCCCGTATTTCCCGAGAAGATCGGGACGGATGCGCCGGACCTGGCTGCGCGGCCAGGCGTGTCGCAACCGCCGCAAAGCGCGGGCGGGGGGCGTTATCTGGCGATCGGCGCGAGCGACGAGGTGCCCGTGCCCTTCGAGATCGGCGCGATCTCGGCGGCGCTCGCCGATGCCGAGCGCGGTCGGCGCCATTTCCCCGGCTATCGCGTTCGCAAGGAGCAGATCGAGCTCGCGCGTCAATTCGTCCACGTCCTGCAGGACGGCGGCGTCGCGAAGCTCGAAGGCGGCACGGGAGTCGGGAAGTCGCTCGCCTATCTCGCGGCGGTGATCCCGTTCGCGGTCGCCCGGGCCGATTCGGGCGAGCGCGAGCCCGTCGTCCTCTCGACGCGCACGAAGCTCCTGCAGGATCAGCTGCTGAACAAGGACATCGCCGCGGCCGCGCGCTTTCTCGGGCATCCGGGTCTGCGTGCGCTCTCGATCAAGGGGCGGGCGAACTACGTCTGCGAGCGGCGGCTCTCGGCGGTGCTCGCGGACGGCGGCGATCCGGCGCTGCAGGGCGAGTGGCAGGCGGATTTCGCGCTGCTCGAGGCGTGCGCGCGGATCCGGCCGGCGGGCGAGGTCGGGACGGTGCCGGCGGTGCTCCACCGCTTGCGGCCGCGGCTGCGCGAGCTGCTGCGCGGGAGCGTCGCGGCACGGGCGGATCAATGCTCGCGCGAGCAGTGTGCCCACGAGCGGCGCTGTCCCTTCGGTCTCCATCGGCGAGCCCTCGCGAAGGCCCATCTCGTCGTCGCGAACCACGACCTGCTGCTGCGCTGGCCGCCCGACTATCCCGCGTTCTCCCATGTCGTCGCCGACGAGGGCCACGAGCTCGGCGGTGTCGCCGAGGAGGTCTACTCGATCCGCATCCGGCCGGAGGAGATCGAAGAACGCCTCGAGGCGCTCTTCGGCGCGCCGGTCCGCCGCGGCCAGCGCCGGTTCGCGACGCGCGGGCTCGTCGCCGACGCGCCGACGAAGAGCGGCGCGGCGCTGCTCGAGCGCAATCGAAGCGATCTGCGGCTCGAGCTCTCGGGACTCGGGCATCAGATGGCGGCCCAGGCCGACGGCTTCGGCGGCGCCGAGCTTCCGAGCGACGCCGGCCGCGCGCGCCCCGCTGCCGCGCGCCTCGCCGCAGCCGCCGCCGAGCGGCTCGAGGCGCTCGCTGGACACGCCCTGCGCGAAGGGCCCGCGCGCCGCTTCGAGACGGGGGAGAGCGGCGACGGCAAGCCCATCGAAGGCCTGCGCAACCACGCCGCCGAGGAAGAGGCGCAGCGCAGCATCGCGAGCCATGCCGAGTCCCTGCTCTCCGCCGCGAATGGCCTGCGCATGGCGTTCGCCGTCGAAAACGAGGCCTATGTCGGCGCCTTCGAAGGGCTCGAAGCCCCGTACGATCGCTGGTTGCTCGTCTTGCGACCGGTCGATCCCGGGCCGTCGTTCCGCGAGGAATTCCTCGGGAAGGTCGAGAGTCTCGCGGTCGTCTCGGCGACGCTCTTCGTCGGCGGCGACGATCACGCCGCGCTCGGGGAGATCGGGCTCGCCGACGCCGAGGACGTGACACATTTCCGCTACAGCGTGCCGTCGCCCTTTCCCTATGCCCGGGCGATGCGGGTCGTCGCCCTGGAAGAGAGCGCGGATCTCGTCGAAGACACGGCGCTCGCCCTCGCGACCCTCGCTCGCGCGCTGGGCGGCCGCACGCTCGGGCTCTTCACGAGCCTCTCGCGCATGCGCGACGTCGCGGCGCGCCTCGAGGACCTGCTCGCGGACGACGGGCTCGAGATCCTCGTGCCGCTGCGGGCGAGCGATGATCCGGGCGGTCTGGTCGAACGCTTCCGCATGCTCCGCGGCGCGGCGGTCATGCTGGGCTCGCGGCGCTATTGGCAGGGCATCGACGTCCGCGGCGACGATCTGCAAGCGGTCGTGATCGAGAAGCTGCCCTTCGACGTTCCGACGGAGCTGCGGCGCCGGCGCGACCTTCGCCTGCGCGCTGCTGGCGAGGATCCCTTCGCGCGGGCGTCGCTCGGGCGGATGCTGCTTCATCTCAAGCAGATGGCGGGGCGCTTGATCCGCTCGGAGACCGATCGCGGCCTCGTCGTGATCGTCGATGCGCGGCCGGACCGCGGTTATTTCCGGCGCTTGTCCGATGCGTTCCCGGATGGCGTCGCGATCGAGCGTGCCGGCATCGATGCGCTGCCTGGGATCGCCGCGGAGCTCGGCCTCGGGAGCGCCCCCTCCGCGGCGGGGGCGAGCGCCGCGCGTTTGCCGACGGATTCAGATTCGGGTTGAAAAGGCCACATGCGACGCTCCGCAGCATTGACGCGTCTTGACCTTTGGTCATCATCCGCCATCACCGCGAATTCCGGGGAAGAATTTGCGATGGAGATGCACGACGGAGCCGGATCCACCGCTACTTTTCCGCCATCGATGCCCGCCCATCCAGTGATGAACGGGACGTCCGTCGCAGCGAGTCGAATGCGCCTTTCGGGTTCGACTCCCCCCACAGGCTGCGTCACGCCGTCGAGCGCGAGCGCGTCCGTTTCCTTCCGGGAAACGGCCGGGCCCGGCTGCGGATGGGCAACGTCGAGACGAGGTGAGGACAGCCGTTCGAGCGGCCGGGGCAAGCAGGATCCCTCGGCACCGGACCTGTCCGCGAGCGGCCCGGATGCGATGCGGGCCAGAATGCAGAACCGGCGACCGGACGGGCGGCGCGAAGGACGACTCGAAGGACGGCTCGAAGAACGACTGGACGAGTCGAGTCGCAGGCCGCGAACGGAAGCGAACGCAAGCGATCGCAAGAGGGGGACGAGATGGGCGCAACCGAGATCAAGGCGAGCTTTCCGAGCAACGAATGGGTGTTGATCCTGGGCGGATCGAGCGGCTTCGGCCTCGCGACCGCCAAGCGCTTCGCGCGCAGCGGCAACAACGTGCTCATCGTCCATCGGGACCGCCGCGGCGCGATGGCCGCGATCGAGCCCCATTTCGAGGAGATCAAGGCCCTCGGCCACGGCTTCCATACCTGGAATGCCGACGCGATCGAAGCCGCGAGCCGCACGGAGACCCTCGGCGAGATCGTGAAGACGATCGGTCCGAAGGGGCGCATCAAGGTCGTCCTGCATTCGATCGCCTTCGGCAACCTGAAGCTCATCGCGCCCGAGAAGATCGAGGCGCGCACCGCCGGCCCGAATCTCGCACAGCGCCTCGGCGTCGATCCCGCGAAGCTGACCGAGATCGCCGACGAGCTCTTCGAGGCCGGTGAAGACGGGCTGCATCCGCTGACCTCCGCGCCGACCTTCCCCGACAAGTCCTATCTCGACGAAGAGGATTTCGGCCGCACGATCCTCGCGATGGGCACGAGCCTGCTCGGCTGGACCCAGGAGATCTTCACGCGCGGGATCTTCGCCGAGAACGCGCGCATCTTCGGCCTGACGAGCGAGGGCAACGAGGTCGCCTGGAAGGGTTATGCGGCGGTCTCCGCCGCCAAGGTCTCGCTCGAGGCGCTCTCGCGCTCGATCGCCCTCGAGTTCGGCCCGTACGGCATCCGCTGCAACGTGATCCAGGCGGGCGTGACGAATACGCCGGCGCTGCGCGCGATCCCGGGCAGTGATCAGCTGAAGAGTCAGGCGCGGCTGCGCAATCCGGGCGGCCGCCTGACGACGCCCGAGGACGTGGCGGGCGTGATCTTCCTGCTATCGCAGGCCGAGGCGTCCTGGATCAATGGCGAGGTGATCCGCGTCGACGGCGGCGAACACATTTCGGGGTCGACGAAATAGTCGGGCCGGTCGTCGAGTCGTCGGACGCAGACGCGGGGGCAGTCACGTGGCCTTGAATCTCCTCGGGCTGGGCCATTTCCATCCCGAGAACGAAATCACGAATCAGTTCCTCGAAGATCTCGACATTGGCACCAATGACGAGTGGATCATGGAACGCACGGGCATCCGCTCCCGGCGGACGGCGCTCGCGCTCGACTACATCCGGACGACGCGCAACGTCGATTCGCGCGCGGCGATCGAGGCCGCCGAGGTCTCGAACGCCGAGATGGGTGCGCGCGCGGCGCGCATGGCGCTCTCGCGCGCGGGTCTCGAGCCCGCCGACGTCGCGCTGCTCGTCGGAGGCGGCTGCTCGCCGAACACGGCGACGCCGGCGGAGGCCTGCAACATCGGCGCGGCGCTCGGGATCGAGTCGCCCTGTCTCGACGTCAACTCGGCCTGCACGAGCTTCATCGCCGGCGTCTACGTCCTCTCCCTGATGGATCCGGCGAAGCTGCCCGACCACGTCCTGCTCGTGACGCCCGAGCCGATGACGGGGACTGTGAACTACAACGACCGCTCGTCGGCCGTGCTCTGGGGCGACGGCGCCCTCGCCGCCGTCTTCTCGCCTCGCGAGCGCGGCCGCGCCCGGTTGATCGGGCAGCGCCTGATGAGCGATCCGGCGGGCCATGCCAAGGTCGTCGTGCCGCGGCTCGGTCATTTCCATCAGGAAGGCCGCACGGTCCA
>CAUJGH010000418.1 GCA_963169575.1 Myxococcota bacterium
GCTCCAACCGCCGCAGGTCCTCGGCCCGAAGCTGCCCGCGATCGCGAAGCGACTCGAGGCGAGCGGCCGCTACGGCATTCTCGCCGGCCAGAGCTGGGGGCCGCCGTGGATCCCGCTCGCGGCCGCGGCGGCGGTGACCGAGCGGGTCCAGCTGGCCTGCAGCGTCGCCATCGCGGGCGTACGCAGCCCCTTCGAGACGGCCTTCGCTGCCCTCGACCTCGACCGGATCTCGAACGGCCGCTTCGTCCTCGGACTCGGATCGAGCACGCGCTGGGTCACCCAGAGCCATTTCGGGATCGATACGCCGAAGCCCGTCCAGCAGCTGCGCGAATGCGTCGCCGCGGTCCGCCACATCGTCGCCCACGCCCATACCGGGCTCGCGCCCTTCGAAGGCGAGTCGTTCCGAGCCGATTTCGCCGGACTGCAGCCGACGCCGCCGCCTTTGCGCAGCGCGATCCCGATCTGGCTCGGCGCGCTGCGATCCCGCATGACGCGTCTGGCCGGAGAGATCGCCGACGGCGTGATCGGACATCCGCTCTGGGGCGTCGATCATTGGCTCGGCCGCGTCCAGGCCGATCTGGCCGAGGGCGCAGCCGTCGCCGGAAGACGCGTCGAAGACCTCCATCAATGCGTCTATCTGACGGTCGCCATCGCCGACGATCCGCGCGAGGCGTTCGCGGACGCGAGGCAGTCGGTCGCGGCCTACGCTGCGATCGAACAGTACGCGCCCTTCTTCGAGGATGCCGGCCATGGCGACGCGGCCGCGCGCATCCGGCTCCTCTTCGGTGCCGGAGAACGGGAGCGCGCCGCGCTGGAGGTCGACGAATCGATGGCGCGGGCGTTCGTGATCTACGGCGATGCCGAGCATGCGCGGCGGGAGGTCGAGCGCGTGGCGCCCATCGCGTCGACGTATTCGCTCTCGCCCCCGAGCTGGGGCGTACCGCTCCAGCGCACCGCCTACTACACGGCGCAGATCGACCGGACCTTCTTCGGGCGCGATTGAGTGTCGACCTCGACCGACCGGCCAGGAGCCCCGCGCGATGCCCGCTGAGTCGCTCTTCCTCTGGCTGGGCAGCCTTTCGATCCTGGTGCTCGTCGCGAGCATCTTCGCCCTGCCCTGGCTGGTGACCCGGATTCCCGAGGATTATTTCTGCCATCCGCGGCGTGCGCCGGCGAGCTGGGAGCCGGCGCATCCGGCCGTGCGGATGGTCTTTCTCGTGCTGAAGAACCTGCTCGGATTCGTGCTCCTCTCGGGCGGTTTCATCCTGCTCTTCGTCCCGGGACAGGGCTTGCTGACCATGGCCGTGGGGCTGCTGCTGATCGACTACCCCGGAAAGTTCGCGCTCGAGCGCCGGATCGTCGCCATCGATCCGATCCTCAAGGGCCTGAACTGGCTTCGGCGTCGGCGCGGCGTCGGTCCACTGAAGACGCATCCGGAGTAGGCCGAACCGCTCCGCCCGGGAGGCGACGTGTTCCCGATTCGCGACGACAACCCCCATTTCCTGATGCCCTGGACGACCTGGGCGATCGTCGCTGCGAATGCGCTCGCCTGGGCGTTCGTACAGGGCTTCGGCAGCGAGCCCGAGCTCGTGCGTTCGGTCTGCACGCTCGGACTCATCCCGGGCGAGCTGCTCCAGACGGCCGCTCCCGGCGCCCGCTTCGCCCTCGGTCCGGACGCATCGTGCGTCGTCTCCGACGTCGCCCATCCGCTCACGCTGCTGACCCACATGTTCCTGCACGGCGGCTGGATGCACGTCCTCGGGAACCTCTGGTTCCTCTGGATCTTCGGCAACAACGTCGAGGACTCGATGGGCCATCTGCGCTTCGGCGTCTTCTACCTGCTATGCGGTCTGGCCGCCGCGGCCGCGCAGATCCTCTCGGATCCGAGCTCGGGCATCCCGATGGTCGGCGCGTCGGGGGCGATCGGCGGCGTGATGGGGGCCTACCTGATGCTCTATCCGCGCGTCCACGTCCACATCCTGATCTGGCTCGGCTTCTACGTCACGACGATCGCCGTGCCCGCGATCTGGATGCTCGCCTACTGGTTCGTGGTCCAGATCGTCGGCGGCGTCGGATCCCTCGGCGCAGAGACGGGCGGCGTCGCATTCTGGGCCCACGTCGGCGGCTTCGTCGCCGGTGCGCTGCTCGTCCTGCCCTTCCGGAACGAGGCCCTGGTCGCGCGCCACCCGAACCACGGCTGGCGTTCCGAGCACGAACGCGAATATCCACGCCAGCCCTGAGCGGCGACCCGATTCGACGCGGCCGACCCGCGGCTCAGGCGACGAATCGCCCCCGCCGCTCCACGAACGCGCCTCCGACCAGGGCGAGCAATGCGACGAGCGCGACGAAGCCCGGCCTCGAGAACGCCGGCACCGGCGGCGGCGCCCCTTGCACGCCCAGCGTGCCACTGCAGCCCGCGCCACAGCCGTTGCCGGTTTCGCAGGCGGCCTGGCAGCTGTCCGCGGTCGGGCAGCTGGCGATGCAGCGCCCGAGATCGACCTGGCAGAACGGTGCACAGTAGGTCGACGTGCAGCCGGCGAGGCAGGACGAAAAGCCCGCCCAACATCCCAGCTCGCATTCGCTCTGGACCGACTCGCAGCCGCTTCCGCAGGTCGTGCACTGCGCCGCATCACACGCTTCGCAGCTCGGAGCCGCGCTGAATCCGCATCCGAACGTCGCATCACAGGCGTCGATGGTGCAGCTCATGTGGTCGTTGCAGGCGAGCGGCGCGCCGCCGACGCAGGCGCCGCCCTCGCAGCGATCGTCCGTCGTGCAGGCGTCGGCGTCGGTGCAGCCGGTCCCGTCGGGCTTGTCGCTGCGCGTGCATTCGCCCGAGCTGGGATCGCAGCCGACGTCGACACAGGTGCCGAGCGCTTCGCAGGCGACGGGATCGGCGCCGACGCAGGTCCCGCCCTGGCAGGCGTCGACCCGGGTGCAGGCGTTGCCGTCGCTGCAGGGCGTACCGTTCGCGCGCGGCGGGTCGCTGCAGGCGCCGGTCGCGGGATTGCAGATCCCGGCGTCGTGACACATATCAGAGGCGACGCAGGCGACCGGATCAGAGCCGACGCAGGCGCCCGTCTGGCATCGATCGACTTGCGTGCAGGCATTGCCGTCGCTGCAGAGCGTGCCGTTCGTCCGGAACTGGCAGCTGGCCGTACAGCACGGGCCGCCCGCCCCGCCCGCGTCGCATTGCTCCCCCGCCTCGACGATCCGATTGCCGCAGAGCGGGCACGGCGCGGGCATCGCGAGATCCGCCGAGTAGTCGTCTCGAATGCGTCCGGCTTCGACGCGGGCGTAGGCTCGCAGTGCCTCGGCGTTGCCGAATGCGTCGAAGCCGCCGGCACAGACATCGATGACGAACGGGAAGTCCTGGAAGGCGCCGGGGGCCAGCGTGACGGGCACCGCCAGCGCAGCCGAGGCGACGGTGTACCAGCCACCCGAGGATCCAGCGGGCAAGGGCGGCGGCGCGCCGGAATCGAAGCGGACCTCGAGCGCACCGGAGATCGCGGTAAACGTCGTGGCATCGCTCTCTTCGTTGGTGACGCGGACATTGCCCGAGACCACCGAGCCCTGGACGGTCGCGGAGGTCACCACCGAGAAGCTGGAGCCATCGCCCGCACTGGCGGAGGAGGCGCCGATCGCCAGCGCGAGGGCGATGGCGGCCACGATGAACTCGAACGGATTCTCGGCATGTGGGCTCCCGGGTCGGCAAATCCTGGGAACTTTCTCCCACTTACAACCCGCGCGCAATCAGAACAGCCCTTTTTTGTGGCCTCCTGCCCCATCTCACGCATCGATCGGCAGGGAAGGATCGGCGCTAGCGCCCCGACCGGTCGGACCGCCCGGAGCGATCCCCGCGATCCGAGCGATCGCCCCGGTCGCCGCGATCCGAGCGGCCGGATCGATCGGACCGGTCCGAGCGATCGCCGCGATCGCGGCGGCCGTGGCGCCCCGAGCCGTCCTCGACCGAGCCGGATGAATCGCGGCGGCCCCGATCTTCCGCTTCGACCAGGATCCGATGGGCGCGAACGCGGCCGCCCTCGACGACCCCCTCGACCCGGACGCGGGTGCGTTCCGCCGGAATCGCCATCGGGGCCAACCCCTCGCGGCCTTCGACGACGACGTCCTCGATCCGGAACGAGCCGCCCCGGCCGTCGCGGGAGACGAAGCCCTGGATTGAGACGCGCTGCGCCTCCGCAGCGATCGAGCGTGCGTCGCGCAGCACGGCGCGTTCGAGCACCTGCCGCTCGGCGTTCCAGACCCCGCTGACCCGAACGCGCCGGCCCGACCAGTCGCGGTCGGCCTTTCGATCCGCCGTCGTCGAATCCAGCTCTGCGCGGATGCCCCCGACCACGATCGCGTCCGGCCCGATCTGCTCGACGACGGCCGTCGCACTCGCCCTGCCCGCTTCGTCGATCCCATCGACGCGGCTCGCCTCGATCCTGCCGGCCTCACCGCGGAATCCGCTGATCGCGACGCGCGTCCCCGGCGCGAGCGCCCGCCCGTTCGCATCGCGCAGCCCGTCGGCCCCGTCGGCCCCGCTCCCGGCGCGCCCGGTTCCGCCGATGCCGCCGGTCTCCCTCGCCCCCGGCGCGCCCAGCTCGACGCGCTGGCCCATCACCCAGATCGCGCGCTCCGCCGCCGACGTACGCTCGATCGGCCCGACCAGCGCGTGTTGGACGCGGATCTCGCGCGCGAACTGCGGCCGTTCGCTGCGCGTCGTGATCCGCGCGAGCTGACCGACGGCCAGGTCCGCGACCGCGGCCGGACGGCCGTCGATCTCGACCTGCGTCGCGTCGTCGTACTCGATCTTCTGGCCATTGCTGCAGACACGGCCGACGCCGGTGATGACGCCGAGCACGCCGGTGCCGCCGGACCCGGTTCCCGGCTCATTACCGGAATCGCCCGGATCCAGGAATCGACTCGCATCCGAGCCCGCACCCGGCATCGGCGCTTGCCCCGTTCCCCCCGTACCGGTCCCCGGTTCGTCGATGGCGGGCGCCGCGCCCGTCCCGGACAGACCGCCGGTCTCGCAGGCGGCCTTCGCATCGAGCGCGCCGCCGGCGAGCGCGAAGAGCGCGACGAAGCTCGTGAGGACGAATGGGCGCGCAGTTCCGACTCGGCGTTCACGCATCGCTCGACTCCGTTTCTTCGCCGGCAGGGCGGCCATCGCTCCCCGCCTCGCTCGGCGCCTCGCCCAGGCCGTCGGCGCCTTCGGGCTCGGCGTAGAAATAGGCCCCGAACGTCATGCGCTGCGTCGCCGGCGCATCGCTCCGTCCCGCATCGCGCCGCTGCAGCTCGAGCGCGCGCTGTCCGAGCTCGCGCAGCGCGCGCGCACCGACCTCGCTCGAGAGTCGCTGGAGCTCCTCGACCGAATCCGGGGAAAGCCGATCGTAGAACACGCTGCGATCGAAGAGCGGCGGGCCGTCTTCGAGCAGATTGTGGACGCCCGCAGCGACATGGTCTCGCAGGTTGCGGCCGAAGAAGTAGAGCCTGTCTCCTTCTTCCTCCGTCGGCACGAACGACTCGACGCGCAGCCGGACGAGGTCGCCCTCGTCGAGCGCGACGATGCCCTGCCGGATCCACTCGTCGAGCACCGATCGCACCGTCGTATCGCGGCTCGTCGAGAGCACGAGTTCCTCGAACGACGGCCCCCCGCCTTCGGGCGCCACCCGCGGCAGGGCGAGCGGCTGGCCGTCGTCGGAGACGAAG
>CAUJGH010000419.1 GCA_963169575.1 Myxococcota bacterium
ATGCAGCGTTCGTAGTCGCCGCTCGTCGCGATCCCGCCCGATCCGAGGGCGATGCGGGCGATCGCTTCGCTCGGCCGGCGCGGGTTGCGGATGCCGACTTGCCAGGGCGATCCGTCTCGATGCGGCCCGACGACCGCGAGATCGCCGCCGAGATCGACGAGCCCGGATGCGAGGCCCTCGTCGCGGCAGAGCGAGGCGACGCGATCGGCGGCGTACTCCTTCACGAACCCGCCGAAATCCAGCTCCATGCCCGCGATCGGCAGCACGAGACGCGGCCGCTCCCAGCGCAGCTTCGACCAGCCGACGAGCGCGCGCGCCGCATCGATCGCGCTCGGATCCGGAAGCGCGTTCGATCGGAAATCCCAGACCCGGCGCAGCACGCCCGAGGTCGGGTCGAAGCGCCCGCCGCTCTCGCGATGGGCGGTCGCCGCGAAGTCGAGCAGCGCGGCAGTCTCTTCGTCGACGCAGACGCCACGCGCGTCACCGGCGCTGCGATTGATCTCGGAAGCGAGGCTGTCCTCGCGGTAGCGCGAGTATTTCCGCTCGAGGCGCGCGATCTCGCGCATCGCGCGGCGCGCGACGGATTCGAGCGCGCTTCGCGGGCCGCCCTCGAGCTGGAGCTCGCAGGGGCTCCCCATCGCGCGGAAGCGGAAGCGCTGCGGCTCCATCGTCAGAAGCGGCCGGAGACCGTGAAGGCCCAGATCTGGAAGTCGACCAGGGCGGGCGCTTCGTCCTGCTCGTCCACGCTGACGAAGGCGAAAGCGCCATCGGACAGATAGCGCTCGTAGGAGACGGAGAGGAAGACGTCGAGACCGCCGCTGAAGCCGATGCCTTCGAGGCGGCTTCCGGGCCGATAGTCGAGGATGTCCTCGAGCGCCGTCTCGAGCTTGATCTTCCAGGAGACCGCGCCATAGGGCGAGAGCCGGAAATCGCTCGAACGGTCGGCCCGATCGCTCTGCTGGGCGCCGGCCGCGAGCACCGTGTCGTAGAAGTCGGCCTTGCTCTGGCTGTAATAGCGGGCCGCCGGAACGATCGTCACGGGCCCGATGTTCTGGTGCCAGCCGAGCTCGAAGGTATGCGACGTGACGGACCAGTCGTCGGCGTAGAAGCGGTAGTCGGCATGGACCGACGCGGAGAAGAGGTCGTTCATCTCGAAATGATGGCGATAGCGCAGCATCAGGCTGCCCTGGTTCTTCCGCTCGGGGCGCTGGTCGGAGATGATGCCGTCCGACGGGCCGATGCCGCGGATGGCCTTGTAGGGATCGCTCAGGTAGCCGTTCGAGTGCTTGAAGTTGGCCGTGAACTGGATCGCCGAGGCGCGTGTGAGGATCTGCGAGACGCCGCCGAAGAGGTCGATCGCCCACTTCTCGCCGGCGCTCGGGCGCGCGAGGGAGAGCTGGGGGTTGTTCGGCTCGATCCAGTCGTAGGAGTACGCGACGGAGCCGGAGACGGTCGTGTTCTTGTCGAAGTAGCTCCGCTCGGTTCCGGCGCCGCCGTGGATGGAGAGATAGTCCTGCTCCTTCGAGAAGCCGGCCGAGAAGGTGTCCTTCGCCGCTTCGAGGTAGTAGTCGAGATCGGCGGAAAAGTCGTAGCGCGTGTCGTCGATCGTCGCGCCGCTCATGACCTGCAGGCGCTCGTCTCCGCTCGCTTCGACGTACCAGGGCGACGCGCCGCTCATCTTCTCCTGCAGGAAGTCGATGCCGACGTCCATGCGCGGCGAGACGGGGAAGTCGAGCTCCAGCTGGTGGGTCAGGACCTCGTAGCGCTGGCGGTCTCCGCTGCCCGAAAAGCGGCCCGGGGCGAGGTCGTCTTCGACGTAGTAGCTGAACGCATAGGCCGCGCTCGCCTGTTCGATGGGCGTATCGGCGCGGGCCGGCAGCGCGAGCCCCGGCACGGCGAGGGCGCTCGTCGTCAAGGCGGTCAGTGCGCGGCTCGGCAGTGCATGGCCATCCGCCGGCGGCGACTGCGCGCCACCGCTCTTCCCCTCGAACTCTCCGCCCCTCATCGAAGCCTCCCGCCCCGGTCTCGATTCCGTTCTCAGTTGCAGCCGCAGCCGCCGCCCCCGCCGCTGCCGCCCGGCATCGAGGCTTCCTTGCTGAAGTAGACGTGGGACTCGCGCTTCGCCTCCAGCGAATCCGGCTCCCAGGCCATGTCGCGACGCGCGAGCAGATCGCGCTCCCAGGGGCTCACCTTCGCGCAGCCCGCCGAGGCGACGAGGACGAAGCCGAGCGCGATCAGGATCGAGAGCGAAGAAGCTCCGTGCATTCGCATGGACTAACGACCTCCGAGCAGCTTGCGGATCTCCGCGCGCAGCTTCGCTCCGTCGCCGCGCTGGAAGCCCCGATGGACATGGCGGATGACGCCCTCGCCGTCGATGATGAACGACGTCGGCATCGTGTCGACGCCGTACTGCTTCGGCAGTCGCCCCTTCGGATCGCTCGCGGAGGCGTAGCCGACCGGATGCTTCTCGAGGAAGCGCAGCGCCTTCTTCGGCGTCTGATCGAGGTTCACCGCGACGACCGCAAAGCCCGCGTTCCCGAGCTCCTTGCGCATCGCCTCGATCTCCGGGACCGCCTTCAGGCAGGGGGCACACCAGGACGCCCAGAAATCGAGGTAGACGACCTTCCCGCGGTACTGCGAGAGCGAGACGGTGCTCTTGCCGTCGAGGGCGGGCAGGGCGAACTCGGGCGCGCGGTCGCCGACCTCGAGCGCGCGGGCGCCAGGCGTCGCGATCACGAACAGGGCAGCGAAGACGAGGGAGGAGGCGAGCAGCGAGACGATCGATCCGAACGAGGCGCGCGTCGCGCTCGCTCGGCAGTCGGAGGCCGTCATGGGTTCTGGATCTCCTGTCGGTCGCGAGGGGGCTCGCTTCGGTGAGCCTCTCGACAGCCGGCTTCATCGTCGTGTCGGCGACCGGTGCTGAGGGAAATGTGACGCGCGACCCGGTGCAGAGGCGGGAAGCGAGGGCGGAGCGCGGCGGGCCGGACGGTGGAGGGGGCCTCGCTTCTCAAAGGGCTCGGAGCGGGCTCGCCTCGGCGAGTGCGGCGACGACGGCCTCCTGGGTCAGGAGCTCGGAGAGCACGCGCGGCCGATCCGGGTCGGCCGGGTCGTAGACGAGATAGAGCGGGACTCCGGCGCGCCCGAATTCCGCGAGCTTGGCGCGGATCGCGTCGTCGCGGCGGGTCCAGTCGGCCTTGAAGAGCGCATAGCCTCCGCGTTCGAGGGCTTCGCGGACGGCGGACCGATCGAGGACGGTGCGCTCGTTGACCTTGCAGGTGATGCACCAGTCGGCCGTGAAGATCACGAACGCGGGCGTTCCTTCGGCGAGCGCCGCCTGGACCGCCGAGGGGCTGTAGGGGGAGAAGCCGGCGTCGTCGGCCGTCATCGCCGAGCCGTCCGCGCCGCCCGGCGTGCCGCCCAGCGCCGCAGGCGCCTTCTCGAAGTCGATCGCGTTGAAGCTCGCGAAGGCCAGGCCGGCGATCGCGACGGCGCTCGCGCGCCCGAGCCAGAGGCTGCGCATGGGTTGCATCACGCCGTAGGTCCAGAGCAGGAATGCGAGGAAGAGCAGCGCCGCCATGAGCGCGACGACGGCGTCGGTTCCGCCGCTCTGGCCGACGATCCAGAGGAGCCAAACGACCGTCGCCAACAGGCAGAAGCCGAGCCCGGCGCGCAGCTTCAGCATCCACGGGCCCGAGCGCGGGACGAAGCGCGCGAGGCGCGGGAAGAAGCTGACGAGCAGGAAGGGCGAGGCCAGGCCGACCCCGATCGCGAGGAAGATCGCGAGGATGCCGAAGCCCGAGCTCGCGAAGGCGAAGCCGACGGCCGTCCCGAGGAAGGGTGCGGTACACGGCGTCGCGAGCACGACGGCGAGCAGTCCCTCGAAGACCGAGCGCGAGAGGCCGGTCGCGTCCTGACCGACGGCGGCGAGGCGGCCCTGACCGAGCTCGATCTCGAAGACGCCGAAGAGGTTGAGCGCGAAGGTCACGAGCAGCGCCGCGATGCCCGCGACGAAGATCGGCTCCTGGAACTGGAATCCCCAGCCGACCGCATGCCCCGCCTGGCGAAGCGCGAGCACGATCCCGGCGAGGGCGAACATCGAACCGAGCACGCCGCCGGTATAGGCGAGTCCGTGGAGCCGGACCTCGCGCGCGTCGCGCTCGGCCATGTCGGCGACCGAGACGACCTTGATGGCGAGCACGGGCAGCACGCACGGCATGCCGTTCAGGATGAATCCGCCGACGAGCGCGAGCAGGAAGACCTGCAGCCAGCCGAGCATCGAAGTCGATCCGCCGCTCGTCCCCGCGGCTGCGCCGCCCATCGCCGCCGAAGCCGCGCTCCCCTCGGCGGCGACCGGGACGTCGATCTCCGCTCGCCGGACGCCTCCGCTGCGGGTCCGCAGCTCGACGAGGCCGCGCAGGCGATCTTCGCCCGGCTCGAGCCGCGTCAGCTCGAGCTCGAGCCCGATGCGGCCCGGCGCGGATGCGCTCGAAATCCACTGTTCGCGGTCGAATTCGAAGGTTTCGCCTTCGAAGGGCAAGAAGGCGAGGGCGCTCGTCTCGAGCGGAATTCGTGCGCAGTCGCTCGCCCGACTCGCGCAGGGATCGATCGTCAGCGCGACGCGCTTCGCTTCGCCTTCCGCCGGCGGACCGCCGATCCAGGCCGCATGCAACGTCCAGCCGAGCGCGCTCGCCGGCGGCGGGACGCGCTCGGCGTTCTCGCGGAAGAGCGATGCGATCGTCGCGCGGTCCGACTCGGCGATCGCGGCGTCCCGCGGCAGCGCGAGCGAGAAGGCGGCGGGGACACATTGCGTCTTGCAGAGCAGCACGTTGACGTCGGCCCGGACGATCGCCGCCTGCGCCGCTGTCCCGGGCGTCGCCTCACGTGCTCGTTCGAGGAAAGCGCCGAGCAGGACGCGGCCTTCGTAGCCCCAGGTCGTGAAGAGATCGTCCGCTTCGCGGAAGGTCTCCGGCGCGGGCCATTCGACGGGTCCGATCGCGTGGCCCGGCGCTTCGAACTCGATCTCGGGCGCGACGCCCGTCTCGCCGGGATTGCGCCAGTAGAGGTGCCAACCGGGCGCGAGCTCGAAGAGCACGCCGATCCGCGCCGCCTGCGCGTTCTCCGCCGCGTCTGCCACGACGAGCGTCGCGACCAGCTGCGGCTCTTCGTCCTCGTAGACTGCCTCCGCGCGCGCGGATTCCGGCAGGCTCTCGAGCGAGGCGCGGGCGACTCGAGGCGCTGCGATCGCGGGCGTCGTCGCGAACGGAGCGCCCCCGGTCACAGCCAGGACGGCGAAGGCCCCCGATAGAAATAGAAGAAGCAGACGTCGAAATCGCGACGACCACGAAGAGGAAGACGACGGATCAGGTGCCAGCATGCGGAGCGCGATTCCCTCTCGATCTGGACCGACCGCCGCTGCGCGGAGGGCGAAGGGCCCGCCCGCTCATCGGTCGCCTGCGGCGCCGGACCTTTGTCCATTTCGTCGCGACGGCCGCCGCTCGGCGTGATGTGTGATCCAGCCCGGCGGCGGCCTCGCGCAATTTCGCCGCGCCTCACAGGCAGCTCGCTCGAGGCCGGGAATCTCGCCGGCAATTCGGGGTGCTGGATTTTTCGGTGACGCGAAAAACACACAATTTGGTGGCTTGGATCACCGAGAAGCCCGGTCGCATTCCGAATGGGAAACGAGCCCCGGTCCGGTGAAGGCGGGTCTTCAGCTCCCGAATTCGTGCCCGCGTCACGGTCGGGTCAGAGCGAGGTCGAATCGACGATGTCCCACGCCCTATCCCACGCCCTGCGTCGAAGAAGTGGTGATTCGAGCCGATCGCGCCGGCTCCTCCTGATCGGTCTGACGCTGCTCGTCGCGAACGCCGCAGCGGCGCAGATGGACGACACCGATCGCGCCCGCCGCATGCACGACCGGATTGCCGGCGTGCCGCCGACGCCGGCCGTGCTGGCCCAGATGGCGAACTTCATCGGCCAGGGCAGCCCGGATCTCGCCGCCGACCTCGCGATGCAGAATCCGGCTTTCTACAACGTCGCGCTCAAGAACTTCGTGACGCCCTGGACCAACGAAGCGATGACGGTCTTCGCGCCGCTGAACGACTACACGGCGACCGTCATCGGCATGATCCGGGACGACGTCCCCTTCAATACGGTTCTCTCCGAAGACATCATCTACACGGGCGCGAACAACCTCGTCTCGCCCAACTACGAGCAGACGAGCAACGCCCACTACGAGGCGCTCGAGGAGGCCGGAGCCGATCTCTCGAATCCGGCCGTGCTCGTCCGCCGGACGCAGTCGGGCCTGCCGGGCTCCCAGGTCTCCGCGAACGACGCCGCCGGCGTCGTCACGACGCGCGCCGCCGCCGAAGCCTTCTTCTCGGCCGGAACGAACCGCGCGATGTGG
>CAUJGH010000420.1 GCA_963169575.1 Myxococcota bacterium
TCGGACGAGGCCCTCGACGCGCCCCCGATCCTCCTGCCCGGCCCGCCGGATCCGCACTTCCACCGGAAATCTCCCACCCGCGCCTGCGGCGCCGATCCCTGCGGAAGGGCAGGCAAAATCGTCGGTCAAGCGGGCGCAGGACGCGGTCGATAGGCAGTCGGGAATACGCCCGAAACCAGACCGCGGCGAGCCGCTCGCGCCGGCGGATTTCGCACCGACCGATCTCGCATCGATCACGAGGGCTTCTTGGCCAAAGGTCTCGACGCGCAGCAGCAGATCTTCGCAAGCAATCCCGACGACCGCCGCGCCTTCGAGGCGCTCGAGGAGCATTTCTTCCTCGACGGCGATTGGGCGGCGCTCGCACGCATCTATCGCGATCGGATCGCCGCGCCCTCGATCGCGAGCGATCCCGTGAAGAAGAGCGCCCTGCTGCTTCGTCTCGGACAGATCCTCGAGGAGCGACTCGTCGATCTCGACGCGGCCTGCGAGGTCTACTGGACGCTCGCCCGACTCGATCCGACGAATCGGCCGGCCCTGCGCCAGCTCCGCGGCATCCACGAACGTCGCAGCCGCTGGGACATGGTGCTCCAGCTCGCCGAGCTCGAAGGCGCCACGGCGATGCCGCCCGACGAGCGCGCGCGCTTCGAGTCCGATCTCGCCCGCATCTGGGCGAAGCAGCTCGGCGACCTCGGCGAAGCCGAGCGCGCCTATCAGCGTGCCCTGGAGGCGGAGACGGATTTCCCGCCCGCGCTCGAGGGGCTCTCGGAGCTCTGCCTCGAGAGCGGACGGATCGACGAGGCGGCCCGGCTGCTCGAGCGTCTCACACTGCGCCTGCGTGGACCGGAGCGCGCGCCCTTCTGGCTGGCGCTCGGCCGCCTCCAGGCCCTCGTCCAGGGCGATCGCGAAGGTGCGCGCCGGAGCTTCGCCGCGGCACTCGAAGACGATCCCCTGCTGACGGCGGCGGTCGAATGGTCGCTCCTGCTCGCGACCGAGGTCGAGGACTGGGAGACGGTCGCCGAACTGCTCGAGCATCGCTTCGACCTCGCCGCCGGCGCCCGCCACCGCGCATCGATCGCGGTGGAGGCGAGCCAGATCCATCTCCACCAACGCCACTCGCCGCCCGGCGCACGGGCCTGGGTCGAGCGGGCCCGCGAGCTCGCAGAAGACGACGGATCGGTGCTGCGCGCGCGGGCGGATCTCGAACGCGTGGAAGGCAACGACGATGCGCTCGCCGGGATCATCGAGCGCCTCGTCGCGACCACCGGCCCGCGCCTGTCCCAGCCCTTCGTCGTCGAGCTGGCGGAGATCCACGCGCGCCGCGGCCGGCCCGCTGAGGCGCTCGCCGCGCTCCAGCGCTCGCCTGCGGAGCGGCAGGGGCGGGACCTGCGCGTGCTGGTCCTGCGCGCCGACTGCCTGCGCGCGACCGGGGCGAAGCGCGAGCTCGCGGAGGCCCTCGAGACGCTGGTGATGCTCGAGGCCGGACAGACGCCGCAGCAGCGCGCGAGCCGCCTGCGCGAGCTCGCGATGTTATGCGAGGACGAGCTCGCGGATCTCGCCTCCGCCGAGCTCCATTGGAATGCCGCCTTCGCGATCGATCCCGCGGACCGGGAATCGCACGCGGCGCTCGTCCGCCTGCAGGAGAAGCGCGAGGACTGGACCGCCTTGCGCGCGACCCACGAGGCGGCGCTGGCGGCCGCCGGCGAGGCCGCGTCGCCTGCGCTCTGCAGCGCCCTCGGCGCCCTGCTGCTCGCGCGCTTCGGAGCGGCCGACGCGGCCCGTGCGCTCTTCGAACGCGCACTCACGCGCATGCCGGCCGAACGATCGGCCCTCGCCGGACTGCGCCGGATCGGCGAGCAGACCGGAGACGAGGCGCTGCAGCTCGCCGTCTGCGCGCGCGAAGCCGCAGTTTGCGAAGACGCGGACGAGCTCGCCGAGATCACCCGCCGCGCGGTCGCCTTGCTCGACCGACGCGGCGACCTGGCCGGCGCCCACGCCTGGGTCGTGCGTGCGACCGGGTCCGTTCCCGACTCGCCTTCCCTGCTCGCGCTGCGCGCCGAGCTCGAGATGCAGCTGGGGCTCGCGCCGGACGAGATCGAGACCCTCGGCCGGCTCGCCGATCTGCACACGGGCCCCGAGCGCAGTCGCCTTCTGCAGCGGCGCGCCGAGCTCCTGCTCGAACAGGGCGATCCCGAAGCGGCCGCCTCGTCCCTCGAGGCGGCGCTGGCGAGCGACGGCGATCGCATCGAGACGCTCACGGCCCTCGAAGGCGCCTACCATCGCCTGGGGCGATCGATCGATCAGGCGCGCTGCCTGCGGCTGCTCTGCGAAAGGCTCGAGGTCGAGCTCCGCAGCGAGCCGATGACGCGGCTCGCAGTGCTGCTCGAAGATCCGATCGGCGATCTCGACGCCGCGATCGCCATTCGGCAGCGGATCCTCGAGCTGCCGTCGCCCCCCGCCGATGCCGCGACCGCGCTCGAAGGCCTGCTCTCGCTCGCAGGCCGTCATCGCGAGCTCGCCGCACTCCTCGAGCGGGAGCGCCAGCGCCTCGGCGACGAGTCGTCCGCCGCGCGCGACCTCGATCTGAAGCGGGGACGGCTCCTGCTCGACGCCCTCGGCGACTGCGAAGGTGCGGCGGCGATCTTCGGCGCGCTCCACGAACGCGAGCCCGGCGACGACGAGATCCTGACCCTGCTCGAACGCGCCCTGCGCGCGGGCCACGACGCGGACGGACTCTGCGAGCTGCTCGCGAAGCGCGCGGCGTGGGAAACGCGTCCGGTCGCGAGAGCACCTTTCGAGATCGAGCGCGCACAGCTGCTCGAAGAAGTGCTCGGCCGACCGCACGAGGCCTGCGACGTCTACGAAGAGCTCGTTCGATCGGTTCCCGATTCCGCGGCCGCGCTGCTCGCGCGCGCGCGACTCGAATCGCTCTGCGAGGCGACCGGGCAGTGGCCCCGGCTCCAGCGACTGCTGCTCTCCCGCCTCGCGGCGACGCCGGAGGCCGAGCGCACGCCCCTGCGCGAACGGATCGCCGAGATCTGCCGCGATCAGCTCCAGGATCCGGCCGGCTGTGCCGCCCAGCTCGAGGCCATCGCCGCCGCCCATCCGGATCGCATCTCGGTCTGGCAGCAGCTCCAGGATCTCTACATGCGCGTGCTCGAACGACCGGCGGACTGGCTCCGCGTCGCGGGCGCCGAGCTCTCGAGCGTGCCTGCACCGCGCCGGGAACTCGCGCTGCGCGTCGCGATCGGCCGCGTCCTGCTCGATGGCAGTCAGCGTCCGCACGGGTGCGACCCGCTCGACGCGATCGGACATTACGAACGGGTCGTCGAGCTCGACCCGAGCCATGCGGAAGCGGTCGAGATCCTCGTCCGCCACTACGAGCGGAAGCAGCGGCCCGAGGACGTCGCTCGCGTGCTCGAGAACCATCTGCGTTGTCTCGACGAAGCCCGCAGCGCCGATCGCGACGAGCTGCGCCTGCGACTCGCACGCGTTCATGCGCGGGAGCTGGGCGACGACGCCCGCGCGCGCAGCCTGCTCGAATCCGTCCGCAGCGCCAAGGGGGCGATCCCGGAGGTCGCCGAGCCCCTCGCCGAGATCCTCGAGCGGAGCAGCGGGCCCGAGTCGGATGCGGCGCTCTCTGCGCTCTGCCGCGAAGTCCTCGAACGGCTCCCCGGCGACCAGGACCGACGCCCCTGGCGGGTCCGGCTCGGGCGCTCGGCCGCAAGACTGGGCGACCTCGACGAGGCCGCGCACAACTACCGGGCGGCGCTCTCCGACGCTGCGGGCGATCCGGAAGTCGAGGACGCGCTGATCGACGTGTACGAGCGCCTCGGCGAACGCGAACCGCTGATCGAGCTGCTCGAGCGCCGCCTCGCCTTCGTCCCCGCCGAGACCGAGCTCGCGCTTCGCCTCCGCATCGCCCGTCTGCATGCGACCGAGGCCGAAGAGGCCGAGCTCGCACTGCCCCATCTCGAACACGTTCTCGAGCGCATCCCGCACCACCACGAGGCGCTCGAGCTCGCCGTGGCGCTCGCGACCCGGATCGACGAGCCGGTGCGCGCCCGGATCCTGCTCGACCGAGCCCTCGCGCTCCCGCTCCCGCCCGACGTCCGCGCCGACTGCCTCGAGCGGCGCGCGCGTCTCGCCGGCGCGGAGGCGGCGGCGCAGGAGGCGGCCGCCCAGGACCTGCGCGCGGTCCTCGTTCTCGAACCTTCCCGAACGAGCGCCCGGCGTGCGCTCTGCGATCGACTCATCGCGCTCGGGCGTTGGCCCGCCGCGCTCGAAGGCCTCTCGACCCTGGCCGAGAGTGCAGCGGGCGACCAGCGGACGGCTCTGCTCGAAGAGGGCCTCGCGCTCGCGGCCGAGCGGCTCCAACCCGATGCCCTGCTCCCCTGGCTCCTCCGACTGCGCGCCGAGAGACCGGGCGATCCGCGACTCTGGGCGCGGCAGGCGGATCTGCACCGCGAGGCCGGACGCTTCGAGGCTGCACTGCGCGCCCTCGACGAAGAGGTCCTGCTCCACACCGATCCCGGCGAACGCCTGCGCGTCGAACTCGAACGCGCTGCCCTGCTCGAAGGTCCCCTTTCGGCTCCGGGCCGCGCGGTGCTCGCCTATCAGGCCGCGCTCGCGCTGGCGGGCGATCGCGAGGCCATCCTTTTGCGGCTCGATGGGCTGCTCGCCTCGCTCGGACGGCCGCTCGAGCGGGCCGCCCTGCTCGAGGAGCGCGTCGCCCGGCTGCCAGGGCGACAGGGCATCGACCTCCGCCGCGACCTCGCCGAGATCTACTGCGTCGCCCTCGCGAAGCCCGAGCAGGCGCTCGTACATCTGCGCGCGAACGTCGAGGCCGCGAGCGATTCCCCGCACGAGGAGCTTCATCATCTCGGCGCGCTGGC
>CAUJGH010000421.1 GCA_963169575.1 Myxococcota bacterium
GCGGGATCGAGGGTGAAGGAGAGGAATCGGACACGGTCCCGCAGCGCTTCGGGGATCCGCCGCTGCACGGCGACCTGCCGCGACGTCTGCACCGGACAGGGCCCCGGGCAGCGGGTGTAGATGAAGTCGACGAGCAGCACGAGATCGCCGAGCTCGGAGAAGACGACGGTCCGCCCCGACTGATCGACGAGCGTGAAATCCGGCGCCGGGCGCGAGCGGACGAGCCCCTCGCCGAGCCGTCGCCAGCCGGCGTCGAAGGCGCCCTCGCCCACCACCTCGGCAGCGACCACGTCGTAGCTGCGTCCCGTGAAGTCGACCTCGAAATCGATCACCTGTCCGCGTTCGAGGCGCGCGAGCAGCGCCGGATCCGGGACCGCGAAGTTCATCGTCATCGCGGGCATCAGCCCCTCGATGTCCTCGTGCTCGATCAGCACCTGCGCGTTCTCGCGGTCGACGTCTTCGACGACGCCGTGCGCCGCATGCCGGCCGATCGACGGATCGCGGCGGTCGCAGGCGCCCAGGAGCGGGAGCGCGAGCGGGAGCAGGAGCAGGAGGGAGGGCATTCGCCCGAGCGCCCGCCCGAGCGCGCGCCTCAGAAGGCCCACTGCCAGCCCGTCGTGAGCGTCCAATCCTGCTCGAGCTGGGGGCCGTCGAGGTCCTGGTGGACGGGAATCGCGGCTTCGATCGCGAGGCGCTGGCCTTCGATGCCGGGCAGCGCGAAGGCGAGACCGGGGCCGACGAAGAAGCGCGTGCCGCCGCGCGCCTTGGCGTTCTCGGCCGGGCTCAGGATCGGTTCGAGTCCGCGGTCGCGGCTGCGGATGTTGTTCTGCTTCTGCCACTGCACGCGCAGCGACGCCGAGACTCCTGCGATCAGCTCCACGCCCCCCCAGAGCGACGCCTCGAAGCGACTGCCCTCGCGATAGCCGAGGCCGTTCTCCGCGAGCGGATGTCGGCCCACCGCCTGCCCGCCCCAGGAGAACCCGTCGCGCTCCCCGCGATAGGTCCAACCCCATTCGAAATCGACGGTGCCGTTGCCGAGCTGCAGGTCGTAGGGCAGCCGGCGCCCGCTGCCGTCCTCTTCGCGGTAGTCGCCGCTCGGGGCGTCGAAGGCGATGTGGACATGGGAGGATTCGCGGCCCTTGCGGATGAACGGAACGACGAGGGCGAGCGCGATGTCGCCGACGCCTTCGGTCTGATCGCGGCGGCGATCGCCGGTCGCGCCCTCGATCGTCTCGAGATCGCGCACCACGAACGGCACCTGCAGCACGAGCGTCGTGCGCGGATGCGGCGCATAGGCGATCTCGACGCGATGGGTCGAGCGGTCCAGGGCACGCGGCGTCTCGCTGTAGGGCGGATCGACCGAGTTCGCCCGCACGGCGCCCGGGCGCGCATCGCGATCCGCGCGTAGCAGACCCTGCAGCTTCGTGCGTTCGAAGCGGTAGCCGATCCGCAGCCGCTCCCCGCCTTCGAGCGGCTCGGCGAAGCGGGTTCCGACCGGAGGCGGCGGCGCCTGACGACGCGGGCGTTCGGACTCGGCCGGCGCGCCGGATGCCGGCGGGGCCGTCGCGGAGGCAGGCAGCGACGGCGACGGATCGGGACTCGCAGAGCGGGCGGTGGCCGCGATCAATCCGATCAGCAGGCCGACCGCGAGGGTGGGCGAGCGAAGCGCGCGAACGCGACGCCGCTCACGACGCCCACGCCCGCTCCGTTCTCCCCCCACGCTTCCACCTCGCTTCACCGGCGCAAGCTAGAAGACGCCCCCGCGCGACACAACCGGCTCAAGGCGCGCCGAACGAGCGCCGGAAGGCCAGCTCGAGCTGGGCCAGGTTCTGGCGATGGACGCGGCGCATTCCGCGCTCGATGCTCCGCGATTGCAGGATCGCCTGGCAAAGCTCGGCCAGGCCGCGATCGCCCTCGCGCTCGGCGAGGAAATCGATGAACGCATGGGCTTCGAGATACGCGAGGGAAGCCGGTCCCGGCGCGAGGCCGGCGAAGCTCGGGCGACTCAGTTCGGCGAGCGACGGCAGGCCACCGCTCCGGGCAACGCGCTCGAGCAGCGCGCGCTCGCCGCCCGACAGGCTCCGCTTGCCGACGGAGCGCGCCTCGAACCATTCGGCGAGACCCTCGTTCAGCCAGGCCGGGAGCACGAGGTTCGGGGCCGCGGCATCGAGGGCGGCATGGACGAGCTCGTGATGGAGGACGCGCACGAGCCCCTGATCCAGCTGCTGGCCCCCGCGAATCTGGATCGAGCCGCCGTAGAAGCCGGCGGCCGGAAAACGGAAGAGCCCGGCGAAGCGTTCGTCGAAGAAATCGGGCGCCCAGACGGTGACGACGAGCTTGCGTCCGGGACGCAGGCCGAGCAGCGCATCCAGCCGGTCGTAGGCGCCTTCGAGCTCGCGCAGCACGTTCTGCTCGAATTGCCGCGATCCGCGAACGCCGGAGTATTCCTCGAAGCCGACGTTCTGATCGAGCGCGAAATGGAGCGACTCGCGGCGCTGGAAGCGGCCGTCCGCGCCGTCGGCGGCGAGCGCGGCGCTCGCGGTCGCGACGGCGAACGCCGCCAGCAGGACGAGGGACGTCCGCAGCGGAAGAGGAC
>CAUJGH010000422.1 GCA_963169575.1 Myxococcota bacterium
ATCCGGCGCTGCTCCCCGCGCTCTCGGGGACGGCGCGCGCCGCGACCGTCGGTCGCCAGCTCGAGGCGATCCGTGCGCTCTGCCTCCTGCCCGGAGAAGCCGCCCACGGCGCGCTCGCCGATGCCCTCTCGAGCCAGCTCGACCAGATCGCGATCACCGCCACCCGCGCGATCGCGGAGAACGAGGGCATCGACGCCGTCCCGGCCCTGCTCGACGTCCTCGAGAATCACGTCCGCGGCAGCCGAACCCAGCTCTGCCGCTCGGTCATCGAGGTGCTCGGCCGGCTCGGGGACGAACGCGCCGTGCCGCGTCTGGCGGCGATCCTGGAGCGCAAACCCGTGCTCCGACGCGCCCATTGGCACGCGATCCAGCTCGCCGCAGTCGACGCGCTCTGCGCCCTTCCGACGCGCGAAGCCCGCCGGGCCGTCGAGCGTGCGGCCAGCCACGCGGCGCGGCCGGTGCGGGATCGCGCCAGCACCCGGCTCTCCGCCCAGACGGCCGAACGCACCGACGCGAAGCCGACTCGCTAGGCGGCCCTCAGCCCTCGTCACGCCTCCGTCGTCTCCCGCCCGTCCTCTCCCACTCGGCGATGCGCGTCGCCGCATCGCCTCATTCACCGCTGCGGCCGGAGCCTCGAAGAGCGCGCAGATCCCGGACGACGTCCGCCCAATGGGCCGGATCGGGGCTCCGGTTGTGGGTCAGGCTCACACCGTCGGCGATGCCTTCGAGGCGCGCCTTCAGCTTGCCCGCGATCTGATCGCGAGGTCCGACGACAGCGATCGCCTCGAGCACTTCGTCGTCGATCAAACCCGTCATGTCGTCCCAGCGATTCAGCTTCGAGAGGCGATTGAGCTCGAGATGCAGGTCGCCCCAGCCATGGCAGTCGAGGGTTCCGCGATAGGCGGGGGTCGACCCGTAGAACGCGAGCTGCTTGCGCGCAGCGAGCTTGATCCGCTCGAACTCGTCTTCGCGATCGGCGGTGACGGTGAGGGTCGCCGCGATGATGTCGAACTGGCTGCGCGAGCGACCCGAGATCGCGAGCCCCCGCTCGACGCCCGGCAGCACGACCTTCAGGAGCGATTCGCGGGTATTGAACGGATGCGCGATCAGGCCGTCTGCGACCTCGCCCGCCACGGCCGTCATGCGCGGCCCGAATCCGCCGAGATGGATCGGCGGGGGACCGAAGGGATTCGGGCCGGGATCGAATGCAGGAATCATCAATGTGTGGCGGTAGAAATCGCCCCGGAAATCGAGCTCGGCCTGGCCCTCCCAGCGCGCGAAGATCGCCTTGATCGCGAGGATCAGCTCGCGCATGCGACGCGCTGGCTCCGACCACGGCATGCTGAAGCGATTGCGGATGTGCGGCGCGACCTGCGAGCCGAGTCCCAGCAGGAATCGGCCCTCCGAAATCAGCTGGACCCCGTACGCGAGGTTGGCCAGGTTCATCGGGTTGCGTGCAAAGGCGATCGCGACGGCGGTCCCGAGCTGCAGCCGTCGCGTGTGCTCCGCGGCGAGGACGAGCGGCAAGAAGGGATCGTGCTTGGCTTCGAAGCTGAAGGCGCCGTCGTAGCCGATCTCTTCGAGCTGGGCATACGTGCGCCGCGCTTCGCGCGGATCTTCGAGGGGGGCGGTGGTATAGATCTTCATGGCCCGAAGATAATCGCGATCGGGAGGCCGCTACACTGCCCTCCGTGCGCGTTCTCGGCGTCGACCTCGGAAGCAAGCGAATCGGCCTCGCGGTCTCGGATTCCGAGGCGCAGCTGGCTTTTCCGGCGGGCGTGCTCGAGAGCCGGGGCCGCAAACGAGATCTCGCGGCCCTTCGTGAAATGATCCGCGAGCGGCAGATCGAGCGCGCCGTCGTCGGTGTCCCGCTCCACATGAATGGCCGCCGGGGTCCGGAGGCGGAGAACGCGATCCGATTCGCGGCCGACCTGGAGAAGGCCGCCGGGATCCCCGTGGAGACCCTCGACGAGCGCTGGACCTCGGTCGAGGCCGAACGGAGCCTGCGCGAGAGTGCGGCGGGCAGCCGCGCCATCAAGCAGCGCCGGGGGGCCGTCGATGAAGTGGCGGCGGCGATCCTCCTCCGGACGTATCTCGAGCTGTCGCGGCCGCCGGCCGGGCGCGGCGATCCCGAAATGGAGACGTGACGTGGCGACGACGACGGCCCACGGGTCGAAAACGGCCGAGCCCCCGCGCCGGAGATGGCGAGCGGCTCTCGTCCTGATGGCAGCGATGGGCACTGCGAGCCTCGCGACCCTCGCGGGTGCCTATCAGTTCGCGCTCTCGCCCGTGGCCGGACCTGGAAGTCCGAAGGTCCCGACGGATTTCGAGGTCAAGGCGGGAGAAGGGCTCGGCGCGGTCGCCCGGACTCTCGAGAGCCGCGGTCTGATTCGCAGCGCGCTGGCGCTGCGCGCCTACGCGCGGCTGCAGGGACTCGAGACGCGTCTCAAGGTCGGCGAGTACGACCTCTCGCCGGATCTTTCGACGCCTCGGATCGCCGAGATCCTGGCCTCCGGACGCGTGCGTACCCATCCGGTGGTGATCCCGGAAGGCATCCGAGCGACGGAGATCGCCGATCGGCTCGCCCTCGCCGGGCTGGCCGATCGGGAGGCCTTTCTTCAGATCGTGCTCGACCCCGAGAGTCCCGCGCGCTTCGCGGTCGAGGGCCCGACCCTCGAAGGCTATCTCTTCCCCGATACGTATCGCTTCGCGAAAGGACTCGCGGCGAGCCAGATCGCGGCGGCGATGGTGGACCGTTTTCGCGAGGTCTACGACGAGCTCCGGGCGACGATGCCCGAAAGCGAGCTCTCGATGCGCGAGCTCGTGACGCTCGGGTCGATCGTCGAAAAGGAGACGGGGGTCCCCGAAGAGCGACCGCTGATCGCAGCGGTCTTTCTCAACCGGATGAAGCGCGGCATGCGGCTCGAGACGGATCCGACCGTGATCTACGGCATCGCGAACTTCGACGGCAATCTACGGCGCGTGCATCTCGAAGATCCCGAGAACGCGTACAACACCTACCAGATCCCGGGCCTCCCTCCCGGGCCGATCGCGAGCCCCGGCCGCGCTTCGCTGCAGGCCGTGCTCGAACCGGCCGATTCGCCCTTCCTCTTCTTCGTCTCGCGCAACGACGGCACCCACGTCTTCTCGAAGAGCTACGGGG
>CAUJGH010000423.1 GCA_963169575.1 Myxococcota bacterium
GGCGATCGAATCGGCCCAGGCGAAGCGCTCCTCCCGATCGGCGGGCGGGGGGATCGGGGGCCGCGACCAGGCGTCGGGCTCCGCGAGCAGCGCGCGGAGCCGATCGAGGCCGCGACCGCGATGGCCGACGACGCCGACGACCGGGACACCGAGCGCCGCCTCGAGCCGCGCGAGATCGACCACGCCACCGCGCGCCGCGAGCTCGTCGAGCATCGTCAGCACGACGACGGCCGGGCATTCCTGCCGGAGCGCCTCGCCGATGAAGGGCAGGGTGCGCTGCAGCGAGCAGGCGTCGGCGACCAGGATCAGGGCATCGGGCCGCGCGACGCCCTCGACGCGCCCGGCGAGCACGTCCGTGACCACCGCCTCGTCGGCGCTGATCGGTGCGAGCCCATAGGTCCCGGGCAGATCGATCAGGAGCGCGCGGCCGCTCGCGAGCTCGAGGGGACCCTCGCGGCGCTCGACCGTGACGCCGGGGTAGTTCCCCACGCGTGCGCGCAGTCCGGTCAGCGCGTTGAAGAGCGTCGTCTTCCCCGCGTTGGGACTCCCGAGCAGGGCGAAGACCCGCTGCGGATTCATCGCAAGGCCGCCCGTGCGCGCGCGTTCTGGCGCCCGCCGTCCCGCTCGCCGCGCCCGGCACCGGCCTCGATCTCAACAACGCGAACGCGAGCGCTTTCCGAGCGGCGCAGGCAGAGCTGGTAGCCGCAGAGCTCGAAGACCGACGGATCGCCGAGCGGCGCCCGCCGCAGGCATTCGACCGCGATGCCCGGACGCACGCCGAGGTCCGCGAGCCGCCGCGCGACGCCGTCGTCCCCCGTGATCGAGACGACCCGCACGGGCCGGCCGATCGGAGCCAGGTCGAGGGTGGTCTCGGGAGTGGACGTCGGGGTGGGTATCTGGGTGGGCATCGAGGTGGGAATGGGAGTGGGGGTGGGATGGAGGAGGGGGCTTCGAGAGTGGGTGTGTCGACGGGGGCTCGTGGTTTGCGAACGAATTCGCGTCAGATCTCGGGGTCCCGTTCGCTGCGCAGCTGTCGGGTCATGAGCGCATGACCCGCCTCGGCCGGGGTCTTTTCCCCGTCGATCACCGCGCGGACCATGTTCGTGATGGGCACCTCGACCCCGAGCCGGGCCGCCAGCCGGACCGCCGCGCGGGTCGTCTGCACGCCCTCCGCGACCTCGCCGAGCTCCGCCACGATCTCCTCGAGCTTTCGCCCCCGCCCGAGCCCGAGGCCGATACGGCGGTTGCGCGAGAGGTCACCCGTGCAAGTCAACAGGAGATCGCCGATGCCAGCCAGCCCGAGGAAGGTCTCGGCCTCGGCGCCCTGGGCGACGCCGACGCGGGTGATCTCGGTCAGGCCGCGGGTCATGAGGGCGGCGCGGGCGTTATGGCCTCCGTCCATGCCGTCGGAGATGCCGACGGCGATCGCGATGACGTTCTTGAGCGCGCCCGCCGTCTCGACCCCGATGACGTCGCGCTGGGTGTAGCAGCGAAACCAGGGACACGAGAGCGCCGACTGCACCGTCTTCGCATGCGCCTCTTCGTAGCAGGCGAGGGTCACCATCGTCGGCTTGCGCCGCGCGATCTCCGAGGCGAAGGACGGACCCGAGAGGGCGACGAGGCGCGCGTGGTGGACCGGATCGAGGACGTCTTCGAGCACGCCGTGCATCGTCAGCCCCGTCTCGAACTCGATGCCCTTCACGGCCGAGACGACGATCGCGCCGGGCTCGAGGAAGGGGCCCGCGATCTGCATCACGCTGCGGAGCGATTGACTCGGGACCGCGAGGATCACGAGCGCCCGGCCGGCGAGCGCCTCGCGCAGGTCGGTGGTCGCCGCGATGGCGGCGGGCAGCTCGATGTCGGTCAGATAGCGGGGATTGCGCCGATCGCGACGAATCGACGTCGCCACGTCTTCGCGGCGGGACCAGATCAGCACGTCGTGCGCCCGGGACGCGAGCACGGCGAGTGCGGTCCCGAAGCTGCCGGCGCCGATGACGGCGGTGGAGAGACTCACGCGCGTACTCTAGGGCAGAAGTCGCGCGCGCCCATTTCGTTGACCCGCCGAGGGCCCACGGCTAGTTTTGCGCCTCCCTTCGGGATCGGTCGAGCCGCCTGGGGTGGGCGCCGCCCGTCCCGTCGCCGTCCGCTGTCCTCGATGTCCGAGAAGCTTCGCGTTGGACGCTCGATCGACGTCCGATCGAAGCCCGCCGGCGCGCAGGACATCGAACGCATCTCGCATGCACGGGGAGCGCCATGCTCGATCCGCAGGCGACTCCGGTCGCGTCGGCTGCGTCCTCGGCGGACGCCGTGCTCGGCTGGCTCTGCTTTCTCGGGCTGCTCGGGCTCGCGGTCGCCGCGATCCCCCTCGCCGCGTCGGCGATCCGGCGCGGGCTGCCCGCTGCGCAGAGGCGTCCGCTCATGGTCGAGCCCATCGCCTTCGGCCATTCGCCCCGGGCTCAGGGCTCGCCGCGTCAGCCCGTCCGGATGCACCGCACGCTGCTCGCGGCCGCCTTCCTCGCCCTGCCTTCGCTCCTGCTCCTGCTCGGCGCCCCCGCCTTTCGCAGCCGGGGCGTCGCCGCCCTCGAAGGGGCACTCGCCCTCGTGCTGCCCTGTCTGCTCGTGACGCTCCACGCCCGCAGGCGGAGCCAGCGGCCATGAGACGACCGGAGCATCGATGTTAGGCGTCGGCCTCGCCTTCGCATGGTTCGCCCTGATCTCGCTCGTGCTCGTCGGCGCGGCGGCCATCGAGCGTCGCCAGCGGGTCCCCCCGTCGACGGATCGCCCGGAGTTCGCGCCGCCGCGAGCGCTCTGGGGCGGCGAAGCGGTCCACCCGCCGTCCCGGTCGATGCTCGCCCGTGCGCTCGCGAGCGGGGCGCGCAGCGTGCGCGCGCGCACGCGCGTCGCGGAGCGCAGCCGGGGTCTTCGCATCGCCGCGCGCTGCGTCGCCGGGATCGCCCTCGCGAGCGCCCTCGCGCTGATTCCCTTCGCAGGCGCCTTCGGCGCGGATCCGGCAGGAACGCCGCTCGTCGTCGTCGATCTCCAGCACGGCCTCGTCGCGCTCGTCTTCTTCGTGCTGCTCGCGGCGATGGCGCAGGTCGCGGTCGGCCTCGCCGAGGCGAACTTCTTCGCACGGCTCGCGTGTGTCCGGCTCGCGGGCCGGGTGCTCGCGCTCGCCGGCGTGCTCGCGCTCGTGCTCGCCCCCCTCGCCGTCGCGAGCGATTCGCTGCGGCTGCAAGGCATCGTCGAGGATCAGGCCGGTGGCTTCGCGCCTGCGGCTCTCGTCGCGGCGCTGCTCCGCGACGCGGGCCTGCCGGCGCTCGGCGCATTCGCGGACGAGCCGATCTGGCCGGCCTGGCATCTGTTCCGCCAGCCGCTGACTGCGCTGCTCTTCCTGCCGGTGCTCGGACTCCTGCTGCGCCGGCCGCTCGCGCTCGATCCGCTCGGGAGCGGGGTCCGCCTCTCGGCGTTCGGCCACGACGACGATCCCGGCGAGCTCTACTGGGCGCGCATGGAGGAGCGCCTCGCCAGCGTCCTGCTCGCGGCGCTCTTCGTCGCGCTCTTTCTCGGCGCGGGCGCCCTTCCCTTCGTCAGCGCCGCGCGGATCGTCGCGCCGCTCGTTCCCTTCTACGGAGAGGGCCTGCCCGCCCTGCTCGGAGCGGCGATCGAGATGGCGAGCTTCCTCGCGAAGACGCTCGGCGTGCTGTTCGTCGTCGCGCGGGTCTCTCGCTCGATGCCGGCGCTGCGGGACGATCAATGGATCCGGCTGGTGACACGGCGGTTCCTGCCGCTCGCCGCGTCGAACCTGCTGCTCGTCTTCGCGGCGCGGCTGCTGCTGGGTGCCGCTGGAGGGGCGAGAACATGACCGCCCTGATCGCCGTCGCCGTCGTCGGCGCGCTCGTGTTCGCCGTGCTCGCGGTGTTGGTCGGCGAGGTGCTGACGCGTTCGGTCGTCGCGGCGTCGGCCTCGCTCGCCGCATTCGGGCTCGCCTGCCTCGCGGCGGGGGGCTCGGTCGTCGCGCTCTGTCTCGTGATCGCCGGACTGCTCGCCCTCGCGATCGTGCAGCTCTTCGGCTGGATGCTGGTCGACGTCGATCACGATCATCTGCAGCGGCTCTCGCTGAAGACTGCGAGCGCCCGGGCGCTCGCACTCGCGGTCTTTGGCGCGGGGCTCGTGCTGCTCGGCCGCGAGGCCCTGCGTCGCGGAGAGCTCGGCCCGTCCGCGCTCGTCGCGATCGCCGACCCGGCGATCGAGCCCGCGGCGCTCGGCGCGTTCTTCTTCGGGCGCGAAGCGCCCTTCGCGCTCGCGGCGATCCTGGGCTTCCTGCTCGCGGCGGCCCTCCTGACGGCGCTCTGCCTGCTGCGCGACGAGGGGACGGACGCCGGATGAGCGCGGCCTGGCGAGCGCTGGTCGAGGGCGGGATCGCATGGAGCGGCGTCGATTGGCTCGTCTTCGGCGCGCTCGGGCTCTTCTGGGTCGGACTGCTCGGGCTCGTCTGGCGCCGGAGCTTCGTCGGCATGCTCGTCGGTCTCGGATTCGCCTGGACCTCGGTCGCGGGGATCGCGCTGGCCTTCGCGCTGCTCCAGCCCGATGTCGATCGGGCCGCGCAGGCGGGGGGGCTCGCGCTCTGCGCGGCGATCGTCGGTTGTCTGCAGCTCGGCGTGGGCGTCGCGCTCGTCTTCGCGCGCGTCGGCCGGCGCGGGACGATCGACGCGGAAGAAGCACGGCTGCTCGAGGGTTAGGCGCGAAGCGGATGCGGAAGGCGAAATGAACGGATTCGACTGGGACGAGAGGCTCACGGCGTCGCTGATCCGCTGGATCGCGCTGCTGCCGCTGCTCGCGGCCCTCGCCCACGCGGCGATGATCGGCCTGCTGCGCCTGCAGATCGCGCCGCGCACGGTCTGGTTCGTCTCGAGCGCGGCGCTCGTCGTCTCCTTCTTCCTCTCTTCGGCGGCGATCTTCGACATCGTCGGCGGCGATTCGCTCGGGCCGATCGTCGATCGCGTGGGGCCCTGGCTCGGCGGCGGCGTCGGCGAGCGCAACTTCAGCGCGGATCTCTCCTTGCGCCTCGATCCACTCTCGTCGGTCTTCTGCGTCGTCGTGACCTCCGTCGCCCTCGCCGTCTACGCCTACGCGCTCGGCCGGATCCAGAGCGGCGCGCTGCCCGGCGACCGGGTCCATCGCCTCTTCGCGCTCCTCGATCTGCTCGTCGGCTCGACGCTCGTGCTGCTGCTCGCGGACAACCTGATCCTCTTCTTCTTCGGCTGGACAGGAGTCGGTGTCGCCTCGCAGCTGCTCGCATCCTTCGACTACGAGTCCGAGCCGGCCTCGCGTTCGAGCGCGACGACCTTCGTGCTCGGACGCGTCGGCGATCTCGCGCTGCTCGCCTCGATCCTGCTGCTCTTCGACGGGCTCGCGCGCTCGCGGGCGCCGACGCTCTCCTTCGCGGGCGTGGAGTCCGCCTTTCGCCTGCTCGAGACCAAGGAGGTCGAGATCCCCCTCTGGCTGGGCGGCGGCGGTTTTCCGCTGCTCGAGCTCGTGGGCGCGGGGCTCGCGCTCGCCGCGACGACCAAATGCGCGCAGCTCCCGCTCCATTTCTGGCTCGCGGGGGCGTCGCGGGGGCCGTCGACGGCGACGGCCCTGATCCATTCGGTGACGACGGTGGTCGCGGGGACCTATGTCCTGCTGCGCTGCTCGTTCCTGCTCGGCGAGGCGCCGGTCGCGATGGCGGGCCTCGTCGTCGTCGGTGCGGCGACGGTCGTGGTCGCGGGGCTCGCTGCCGCGACCCAGCTCGACCTGCTGCGCATCGTCGCCTACTCGACGTCGTCGGCGCTCGGCTTCGTGCTGATCGGGATCGGCCTCGGGGCCCCATCGACCGCGACCTTCCTGCTCCTCTCCCACGCCTACGCCAAGGCACAGCTCGTGCTGGCGCTCGGCATCGTGCAGGCGAGCCAGAAGGGCGAGACGGATCTGCGCAAGCTGGGCGGGCTCGCGCGTTCGCTGCGCTGGACCCATGCGATGGCGGCGATCGCCATGCTCGCGGTGATCGGCGTGCCCCCGATCGGGACCTTCTTCGCGCTCGAGGAGCTGTTCGCCCAGATCGTCGCCGAGGGCCATCCCGCCGTCTTCGCCGCCTGCATCGCGGGCCAGCTGCTGCTCGCCTTCGCGTTGGCGCGCGCGCATCTGCTGGTCTTCTGGGGCGCGCCGCCGAGCCTCGGCGAGGCCGAGTCGCGCGCCGCTCAGGATCCCGCCGGCATGATCCAGTACGGGCTGACGACGCTCGCCGTCCTGTCCATCTGCGTCGGCATGCTCTCGCCCTCGCAGTTCTGGGGCTCGCTGCTCGGGATCGAACCGATGGACACCGTCGGGAGCTTCCTCTCCGGAACGCTCGCCGGCCCGGCGGATCCGGGCATCGACGGCCGGCTGCGCTGGCAGACGATCGGCGCCGTCGTCGTCTGCACGTTCGCCGGCCTCGGATGGGCCTACCATCGCCACGCGCGACAGGGCCATCGCGGCGCCTTCCGGGTCGCCGGCCTCGAGC
>CAUJGH010000424.1 GCA_963169575.1 Myxococcota bacterium
CCACTCGACTCACTCCTGATCGACTTCGTCTAGACTCGCGGCGCCCCCGACTCCCCGCTCCCGGAGCGATTTGCCTCGATGCCCGTTCGCGTCCTCTCCAGCCTGCTCAAACCGGCACTGAGCCTCGTCCTGCTCGTGACGTCTCTCGAGATCGGCCTCCGCCTGGTGCCCTCGGCCATTCCCCCCGGTCTGCTCGCCCGCTTTCAGAGCGAGATCCGCGGGCCGATCGCCCGGCAGCGCGGCCTGCCGACGAACGACGACGTGCATTTCCTCCCGCGCACCGATGGTGGCCCCCCGCTCCGCCTCTGGAAGCCCGGCGCGCGCATCACGATGGCTTACGACGACGTCGGATCCGTGCCCAGCGTCGAGATGGACGAGATCGGCTTCCCCAACCCCCCCGGCCTGGCCAGGCAACCCGCATTCGAGGTCGTCGCCCTCGGCGACAGCTTCACCTTCTGCACGAACGTGACGCCCCTCGAGACCTGGCCGCACCAGCTCGCCGAGATCACCGGCGCAGGTGTCCTCAATCTCGGCAAGGGCGCGATCGGTCCCTACGCCTACCTCGAGATCCTCCGCGCCTACGGCCTCGCAAAGCAGCCCCGGATCGTCGTCATGAATCTCTACGAAGGAAACGACCTTCGCGACGCCGAGCGCTACCACCGGCATCGCGAGCGCGGGACGGAAGGCCTCGACGGGGCTCGGGCGGAAGTGCCGGCGATCTCGCCCAAACGCAGCCATGCGCTGAATCTGATCGGGGCCCTCGCGGAGGCGCTCCTCGAATCGATGACGCCGCCCGAGGAGAACTTCCGCTATCGCGTGACGCTCGGCGGGGGCGAGGCGCTCCTGATCAACGGCGACAACGCCGATCTCGACGAAGTCGCGACGGCACGAGCGCTGGAGCGCGGCGAGCTGGACCTCGACCGCTGGGACGACGCCCTTCGCGAGTTCGTCGCCCTCGCTCGCGAGCACGGCTTCCAGGCGATCGTCACCTACAGTCCGTCGGCCTACAGCGCCTACGCAGACAGCGTCGCGTTCGAAGATCCGACGCTGCACGATCTGATGCGGAACTTCAGTCGCCGGCAGCGCGAGTGGCTCGCACGGGCTGCGGAACGGCACGGCTTCGCGCTGCTCGACTTCACCCCGGAACTGCAGGCCCGTGCCGCCGCGAGCGAGACCAGCCTCTACTTCCCGCTGAACCGCCACTATTCGCAGGCGGGCCATCGCGCCGTCGCGGAGATCCTCGCCGAAGCCCTCGACTGAGAGGTCGTCAATCCCAGTCGCGATCCCGCACGTTGTGGCAACCCGATCCGCCGCAATCGCGGTTCTGGCTGACCGAGCGGTTGCCGTGTTCGTCGGGCTCGTAGTCGTTCGCGTGGCAGCCCGCGCAGGACGGTTGATACGCGGGCGAGCTCCAGGTCACCGCCGCCGTGTTGCCGCCATGGCAATCCCGACAACTGAGCGAAGCCCGGTGATCGCCCGGATAGTTCGTGCCCAGGTGGTCGAAGCTGGCCGGCATCCAGCCCGTCGTGGCGTGGCATCGATCGCAGGAAAGAATCGTCCCGAAATGGCCATTGGGCTGCCCCTCGGCCTGATTGCCGTTGTGGCAGGTATTGCAGGTTCCCGGCGTGACACCGGAGTGGTCGAATCGGATCGCCGGCGTCCAGTAGTCGCGTGAATGGCAGTTTTGGCATTCGTTCGTGCTGGGGACGTGGTTCTGGACCTTGCCCTCCGCGAAGGTGCCGTTGTGGCAGCTGAAACACGGCGCCGTCTGGCCGGCATGGTCGAAGAAGGGCGCCGGGCGGAAGGCGGCCGTGTTGTGGCAGGACTCGCAGGTGTTGCCGCTCGGGATGTGGCGAGCGTTCTTGCCCGGCGCCTCCTGGCCGTTGTGGCAGTTGAAGCATCCGTTCACGATGCCCGTGTGATCGAAGCGCGATGCCGGGGACCAGCGGTCGCGCGAGTGGCAGAGATCGCATTCGTTCGAGCTCTGGACGTGATCCTGCCGCTTGCCCTCGGCGTAGGTGCCGTTGTGGCAGGTGTAGCAGGGCGCGGTCTGGCCATCGTGGTCGAACAAGGGCGCCGGACGGAACGCGACGGTGTTGTGGCAGGTCTCGCAGGCGCTGCTGCTCGGAATGTGGTTGCCGTTCTTGCCGGGCGCGTCGCCTCCGTCGTGGCAGGTGACGCAGCCGTTCACGATGCCGGTGTGGTCGAAGCGAGCGGCCGGCGACCAGCGTCGCGTCGAGTGACAGAGCTGACACTCGTTCGAGGTCGGGATGTGATTGCCCGCCTTGCCCGTCGCGGTCTGGCCGTTGTGGCAGGTGAAACATCCGTCGACGACGCCCGAGTGGTCGAAGCCCGCGTCGTCCCAGCCGATCGTGCCATGACATTCGGCGCAGTCGTTCGAGCTCTGGATGTGGTTGGCCGGCTTCGGGGTCGCGATCTTGCCGACGTGACACGAACCGCAGCTCTGGCTGACGGCGTCGTGATCCATCCGAGCGGGCTCCCAGCGGTTCGTCGTATGGCAGGTATCACAGCTCGCCGTGACCGGGATGTGGTTCGACGAGGGGCGCGTCTCGGCGCGACCGGAGGTCGCGGTATGGCAGACGTCGCAGCGACGCGGGGTGCCCAGGAACTGATCGCCGAGATGGCAACTCTCGCAGCGGGCGAGGCGATGGCGGCCGGTGAGCGGGAAGCGGCTGACGTCGTGATTGAAGCTCGTGTCGAACTGGGCCTCCGCGCGCAGGCCGAAAGAGAGTGCGAGCGCGAGCAGGAAGAGGGCGCGCGCGGTTCGGCCGTGGCGTCCTGATCCCAGCGCATAGAAGACGAGTGCGATTCGCATGTCATCGGCCTCCCGAGTGGCGGAATCGGGCGGGCTTCCAGGCCGCGTCCGTGTGGCAGTTCTGACATCCGCGTCCGAAGCGGCCCTCGTGCGCGTCGTCCGCCTCGTGGCAATCGACGCAGCGCTGCGCCATCTGGAAGGCTCCGCCGAGCGGCTGGCGATGGCAGCCCCCGCACGCGATGCCGTCGTGACCGCCGGCGAGCGGGAATCCGGTCTGCCGGTCGTGATCGAAGGTCCAGTGCATCCAGCCGTTCGGCGTGTGGCAACGCTCGCAGGAAGGGCCGAGCGTCCCCTCGTGGACGTCGTCGCCGGCATGACATCCGCGGCAGGTCCTGTCCGCGCGCTGGAATGTCCGATCGACGTGACAGGCTTCGCACCCCGAAGCGGCATGAAGGCCGAGGAGGGGGAAGCGGGTCAGGTCGTGGTCGAAGCGGACGTGACCCTCGAACTTGCGCTCGTCGTGGCAGTCGGCGCAGTCGCTCCCCAGCGCCTCGCGATGCACGTCGTCCTTCGCATGACACGCGCTGCAGCGCATGTCCATCTTCTCGTTCGGGGCGAGCTTCTTCGAATGGCAGCCTTCGCAGGCCACCTTCGCGTGGGCGTCTCGCAGCGGGAACTTCGTCTTCGCAGCGTGGTCGAAGCGCTCCTGCTTCCAGGCGACCGCCGTATGGCAGCTCTCGCATTCGGTCCCGAACCGTCCTGCATGGACGTCGTCGGCGCGGTGACAGGACGCGCAATCCTTCGGAAGCTCGAGCTCGTCGGGCGGCCTCCGATGGCAGCTGTCGCAGCGCGCGCTGACGTGCGCGCCCACGAGCGGGAATCCGGTCTTCTTGCCGTGGTCGAAGTCCTTGCGCTGCCAGGCCGTCGTCGTATGGCAGTCGACGCAGGCCTGGCCGAAGCGGCCGCCGTGAGCGTCGTCGATCGCATGACAGGAAATGCAGGTGGTCGGCGTTCCTTCGAAGCGCTGACCCGCATGGCAACCGTCGCAGCCCGCCTCCCGATGGGCACCGGTCAACGGGTAGTCGGTCTTCGCGTGATCGAACTTTCCCGCCTGCCAGCGGACCTCGTCATGACAGGACGAGCAGTCGTCCGACATCGCGTCACCGTGGGGATCGTCCTCGCGATGACAGCCGACGCAGTCGTTCGGCGCCGCATCGCGGCGCTTGCCTTCGAGGTGGCAGTCGTTGCAGGCGACGCGCTGGTGGGAGCCCTTCAGCGGGTAGTCCGTGCGCGCGTGGTCGAAGGTCGCCTCGGAGAGACCGAGGACGTCGGCGTCGCGCCCCTTGTGTTCGGCATGGCAGGTTCGACACGGGCCGGTCAGCGCCAGACTCTGACGTCCGTGGTAGCCGGTCTTCGCAGCGAGGTCCGAGGCGACTTCTTCGTGGCAGGTCATGCAGAGCGGACGCTCGGCGCCGCCATCGAAAGCCTTGTGGCAGCTCGCACAATCCTTTTCGAGGTCCGCATGCGCCGCCGAGAGCGGACCCGGCATCACCATCTTCTGCCAGTCGACTGCGCCCGCGCCATTCGCAGCGAGCAGCATCGAGACCAGGCACGCCAGCGGCAGGAGCCAGCGCCGCCGCCCCGGCCTGCAGGGCGCCGGTCCGACAGGCAGGCGAGTCGACCCGACGGAGCCGCTTCTGGCGCGGCCGCGCGGATCCGGCGCGGGGTCGCGCTCAGTACAAATGGACCGCAAGGACATGCACCACCGCCGAGAGGAAGAGGATCGCGCAGAGCGGAACGTGGACCGCGTGCCAGAGCGCGAAGACCCGCTCATAGACGCCGAGCTCGACTGCGCGACATTGCGCGGAGAGATGGCCGCGGAGCGCACGGCGGAGGTCGCGGCGCCGGTATCGGCCGTCGCCTTCGCGCGCGAGCGCCGAGACCGCACCGACCCGGACCCACCAGGACCAGGGGCGAAGCCAGAAGGGTCGCGAGAGCCGAAGCATCCACGATCCTCTCCGACAGGCCGTCGCCTCGAACGCCCCCAGCCGCGCCTTCACGCGTGGCGCCCGCTCGAGCAGCGTCTCGATCGGCGCGAGCTGCTGACGCGCATCGCGCCGGAGCGAATCGACGGTCCGGCGCGGACCCGCGAGCCCCCGATGGAGCCGGCCGTAGACGAAACGACCGCCGACACCGCTGCCCGCGACGGCGAGCATGCAGCCCATCGCGACCGTCGCATTCATCGAGCTCGAGTCGAAGCGCGCGTGATAGAGAATCATCGTCGGCCCGATCAGACCGAGCACGAGATGCACCTCCAGCCAGGTCGCGAGCGGTCCGGCGCTGCGCAGCGCATGTACGCGCTTCCGGACGGAGTAGCCGAGCAGCAGCGTCATGCACGCGAGGCCGATCGGCCCGAGCCAGTATCCGATGCCGTCGTCCGCGGCGAGTGTCAGCGAATCGACGTTGAGCCAGCCCCAGCCGATGCAAGCGAAAGAGATCGCGGCGACGACGAGATGCGGGGCCGGGAACCGGAATCGGCTCGCGTCTGCTTGCGCCGCGCGTGGAGCGCGCTGAGACGAATCGCCTCGAAGGCTCGTGCTCGCGGTGCGAGAGGAGCGAATGAAATCCGTTTTCGATTTCGATTCGTTCGAGAGAAGGGGTCGAGAACGATTCTGCGGGCTCGACTCATCGCGCTCGAACGGTCGTTCCATCATCGCGTCGTTCGACGAGCTTCCCTTCGAATGAGACGCGCTGCCTCATGTTTGTTCGAGGCCTTATGCGCAGATTCCGACCGGCTCAAAGATTTCCGCTCGACTCTTTCGGAACCCGAACCGAAGGACTAAATCTCCGCGCGCATCATACGGGATTTTTTTCCCGTTTCATGTTTGTCGGTCACATTTTCCACCCATGGGTCGCATCGATGAGTCGTTCGAAACGGTCACCGAAGCCCCGTTCCCGTGCGCGATTCCCGATCTCGTACGCGACCGCGATGGCCCTGCGACGTGGGTCCGAGAGCGCTGGAGTCGAACGGGATCCGAGATGACGAGGCAAGGACTCGAGACGGACACGGGATGGGGCCGGTGGGCGACTGCGATGCTGATCGCCGGACTGTGTCTGCTCGCCCTGGTGTCGCCCGCGTCCGCGCAGCCGATGCTCGGCCGCAAGCTCAGGACCGCCGATGTCCGGAAGGACGAAGAGGGCTGGACGATCGACGTGCGCTTCGAAGTCCCCATCCGCTATCTGCGCCACTCGCCGCAGAACTCGGGTCGCAGCCTGCGCATCCAGGTCGACCCGGTCGATCTCGGCAGCACGCCGGAGACCCCCGTACCGCAGGAGAACCTCCCGCTCTCTCCGACGACGCGCGGGCCCGTCCGCCAGATTCGCTACGACGCATCGTTTCCCGGCGCGCAGTTCGTCGAGATCTTCTTCGACGAGCCCGTCCGCTTCGAAGTCGACCAGGGAAGCGACTTCCGAAGCCTGAAGATCCGACTCCAGCCGATGAAGCCACGCCAGGCCGCGCCTTCGGCCACTCCTTCGCCCCCTCCTTCGGCCGAGCCCTCCACTGCACCGATGCCGATGACGACGGGTGTCGTCGCGCCCGACGAAGAGCGCGCGAGGCTTCCTGTCGACGACCCCGCCGCAAAGCTCCTCGGCGAAGCCCAGCGTTCGATTCGCGATGGCGACCTCGAACGCGCGACCGCGCTGCTCAATCGGATCCTCGAGCAGCCGGCCGAGTCGGTCGACGTCCGCATCCGAATGGACGCGCGCGAGCTGCTCGGTCTGACTTTCGAGCGCCGCGGCCAGATGGCCAACGCGCGTGCCGAGTACGAGGCCTACCTCGCGGACTTCCCGGATGGCGAAGCCGCGAGGCGCGTTTCACAGCGGCTCGACGTGCTGACGACGGCCGCATCCGAGCCGCGCAAGCGACTCGAGAAAGTCGAGCCGAAGAAGCGCGGAGACGGCATCGACTCGGACGTCTACGGCATGCTCGCCGCTCGCTACTACTACTCGGACGCGATCGTGACGGAGCAGGACGCTTTTCCGCTCCAATCGGACGTCTTCACCGACGCCAACCTCGCGGGCCGCATCCAGACCGACGATTGGCGATTCCGCGGCGACTTCTTCGGCAGCTACGACTACGACCTCTCCGACGGCGGCCGCAGCAACGACGTCCTGATCCGTGCGCTTTCCGTCGAGATCGAGGATCGCAAGCGCGGGATCGACGTGACCCTGGGCCGGCAGCGGCGGAGCGACTCGGGGGTGCTCGGACGCTTCGACGGCGTACGCGTGACGAGCCGGCTCGGCTCACGCTTCGAGATCGCGGCCCTCGCGGGCCTGCCGGTGCAGAGCCTGCGCGACCAGGCCCCCGACACCGACAAGATCTTCGGCGGCGGCTCGGTCACCGGGCGCGATCTCGGGCTCGAGGGACTCGAGGCGCAAGTCTTCCTCATCGGACAGGAAGCCTGGGGGAGGCTCGATCGGCTCGGGCTCGGCGGGGAGTTCCGCTATTCGCGCGCCAACAGCTTCTCCGTCCTCTACCTCGACTACGACCCCTATTTCAACTCGCTCAATACCGTCCTGCTGACGAGCACCATCCCGGTCACGCCGGACGTGAACCTCCTCGTGCAGGCCGATCGCCGCAACTCGCCGATCCTCACGACGTCGAATGCCCTGATCGGTCAGACCGTATCCGACCTCTCCTCCCTCGAGAACACCTACTCGGACGCCGAGATCGAGGAGCTCGCGAAGGACCGCACCTCCGTCCTCTACACGGGCATGACCGGCGCGACGTGGCAGGCGGCCGAGGACCTCCAGCTGGCCGGCGACGTCACGCTCGCCTACGTCGACGGCACGCCCACCTCGGGCAACGTGCCGGGCTTCGACTCGACGGGTCCCGACGTCATCACCTCGCTCCAGGCGACGATCAACGACTGGCTGATCGAAGGGGCCTCTTCGACCTTCGGTGCGCGCTATTTCGAAGGCGAGACGACGCGTGCATTCGGATTGAACGCGGTCGGGCGCGTGCCGATCGTCGGCAAGCTGCGCGTCCATCCGCGCGGCATCTTCGACTGGCGCAAGACGGATTTCGACGGCGAACGGATCCGCATCGCGCCCAGCCTCGAGTTCATCTGGCAGCCATCGAACTTCTGGATCGATCTCGAGGTCGGGCTCGACTGGCAGCGCCCCGTCGCCGGCGGCTCGTCGACCGAGATCCTCGGCAACTGGGTCGACCTGACCCTGCGCTGGGATTTCTGAGGTGGGATCGGTGCATGCCGCCGAGGCACGGCGCCATCTCCGCGAAGGGAGTGGAGCATGAGCAGCGCATGGATCGAAGCGCTCCTCCTCTACGGACCGCTTCTCGCCGGCGTGCTGGCGTTCTACGTCGTGCGCCGCCATCGAACCCACGTCGCCGCGGCCGAAATCCTGCTCGACTCCGAGCAGGCGGGCCTGATGCTCCCCGTCTCGCTCCACCCCTGGATCGATCCCGCGCTCTGTCTCGGCTGCGGAACCTGCGTCAAGGCCTGCCCCGAAAAGAACGTGCTCGGCCTCGTGGGCGGCAAGGCCGTCTTGATCACCCCCGCGAGCTGCATCGGCCACGGCGCGTGCCAGCTCGCCTGTCCCCTCGACGCGATCCATCTCGTCTTCGGCACGGAGGAGCGCGGCGTCGATCTGCCCTTCGTCTCCCCGAATTTCGAGACGAACGTGCCGGGCTTGTTCATCGCGGGCGAGCTCGGCGGCATGGGCCTCATCCGGAACGGCATCGTGCAGGGAACGCAGGCGGTCGATTCGATCGCCTCGCGTGCCCATGGCGACGAGGACGACGTCCTCGATCTCGTCATCATCGGCGCCGGCCCCGCCGGCATCTCCGCGACCCTGCGCGCCCAGGAACTCGGACTGCGCAGCGAGACGCTCGAGCAGGAGTCGCTCGGCGGCACGGTCGCCCACTATCCGCGCGGCAAGCTCGTCATGACCGCGCCCGTCGACCTGCCGCTCTACGGAGCGGTCAAGCTGCGCGAGACCACGAAGGAAGCGCTGATCGAGCTGTGGAAGGACGTGATCGAGCGAACGGGGATCGACATCCACTTCGGCGAGCGCGTGGAACGGATCGATCGCGACGAGAACGGGATCTTCCGCATCCACGGCACCCATCAACGCTTCTACGCACACGCGGTCCTGCTCGCGATCGGGCGGCGCGGAACGCCGCAGAAGCTCGGCGTTTCCGGCGAAGAGCAGTCGAAGGTCGTCTACCGACTGGTCGATGCGGAGCAGTATGCGGGACAGCGCGTGCTCGTGGTCGGCGGCGGCGACTCGGCACTCGAGGCCGCCTGCTCGCTCGCCGACGTCCCGGGCACGGAGGTCGCGCTCTCCTACCGCGGCGACAGCTTCTACCGCGCAAAGCGTGCCAATCGGGAGAAGGTCCAACAGGCTGCCAAGGAGCGGCGCCTCGCGGTCCTGCTCGGCTCGAAGGTGATCGGCATCGGGGAGGACGCGGTCTCGCTCCAGACGAAGGACGGCGAGGTCTCGATCGAGAACGACGCCGTCCTCATCTGCGCCGGCGGCATCCTGCCGACCGACTTCCTGCGCTCGATCGGCGTCGAGATCGAGACGAAGCGGGGGACCCGATGACGCGACGAGAGCCCCGCTCGGAATCCCGTCGATCGCAGACGAGGCGAAGAGCGATCTCTGCGAGGATTCGTGCGGCGACCCTCACCGGCTGGCTCGGTCTCGCGATTTTCTCGTCGACGCCCCTGGCGGAGGCGGGTGCCCAGGTCGCCGCGGATCGTTCCGCCCCCGCCGCGGTCCCCGCGAGTCCGGCCCGCCCGCTCCTGCGTGATGCGGACAAGGCGCTGCGTCTGCGCGACCCGAAGCGTGCCGTCGCGCTCTGGGAGCAGGCCGCGGGCATGGGCGACCCGGAAGCGGAGTACCGGCTCGGCAACGCCTATCGGACGGGCGTCGGCGTCGCGAAGGACGACGCGAAGGCAGCCCAGTGGTATCAGCGTGCCGCGGACAAACGACATGCCGATGCGCAGTTCGCGCTCGGCGCCCTCTACCAGTACGGACGGGGCGTTCCCGCGAGCCGCGATCGCGCGCTCCGGCTCTTCGGAGAGGCCGCGAAAGCAGGCCATGCGGAAGCGAAGCATCGACTCTCGACCTTCGGTGAGACCGGCTCGGTCGTGATCGCCAGCGGCTCGGCCCGGCTCGCTGCGGGCGGAGCCGACAAGGATCACGCCTTCGCCCAGGCCGTTCGCAGCGGAGACGTCGGTGCGGCGCGCGAGGCGCTCGCTCGCGGCGCTTCGGTCGACGGCCCGCGCGATGCGCTGTTTCCCGATCCGGTCCTCTTCGAAGCCGTCCGCACGGATGCGCTGGAGATCGTGACGCTTCTGCTCGCCCATCGCGCGGATCCGAACGCGAAGATCGGGTCCGGCGATACGCTGCTCGTCGTCGCCGTGCGCGAGGCGAGCCCGTCGATCGTTCAATCGCTGCTTCGCGCCGGTGCCCGCCCCGACGAACGGCTGCCCGGCGGCTCCACCGCGCTCCACGAGGCTGCTCGTCTCGGTCGCATCGACGTCGCCTCCGACCTGCTCGCCGGCGGCGCATCCGCCCAGGTCGTCACGGAAGAAGGCGTCAGCGCCGCCGAGATCGCGCGCCGTTTCGGACACGTTCGGCTCGCGGAGCTGCTTCGACAGCGGGGGGCGCCCGTACCCTCTTCCGGCCTCGACATGGCGCTCCGTGGCGGCACCGATGCTCCCGCACGCGCTGCCCGCAGCGCAAAGGCCGGCGAGCTTCCGCCGATCGTCGAAGCCGGGCGACGCGGCGACGTGGATCTGATCCGAAAGCTGATTGCGGCCGGGAGCGCCGTCGACGCACTCGATCCCGACGGCGACCGCACCCTCGGGCGCGCCGCCGAAGGGGGCCATGCCGAGGCCGTACGATTGCTGCTCGCGTCGCAGGCCGACATCGACGCGCCCGACGCGCAGGGGCGAACGCCGCTCCTGCGCGCTGCCGCTGCGCAGGGTGCCGGGGCCGACGCGGCCTTCGCAGCGCTGCTCACGAGCGGCGCCGATCCGAAGGCACAGGACCTTCGCGGACGCGGAATCGCCTACTACCTCGCCGAAGCCGCGACGCCCAGAAAGATCGAGGCGCTCCAGGGCATGGCGGCATCGGCCCGGCCCGACGAGCTCCGCGCTGCGATCACCCGAGCGGCCGAAGCCGACCGCACGGAGAGCCTGACGGCTCTCCTGGACTTCTCGGGGGACGCGAAGCTCCGCACGCCTGCCCTCTGCGCGGCGCTGACCAACGGCCGGAAAGCGGCCGTCGACACGCTGCTCGCCCATGCGGCCGATGCGAACGCGAGCTGCGATGACGGGGGCCGCCCGCTGATCACAGCGGCGCGCGCGGGAGACGAGTCCCTCGTCCGCCGGCTCCTTTCTGCCGGCGCCGACCCGGCCGCGGCCAGTCGTTCGGGCGACACGGCACTGATCGCCGCAGCGAGCCGCGGACATGCCGCCATCGCGCGCGGACTGCTCGAGGCCGGCGCGCCCGTCGACCAACGCGGGGAGCACAAGCTGACCGCCTTGATGGCGGCCTCCGCGAACGGACACGTCGAGGTCGTCGAGCTGCTCCTCGCTGCAGGCGCGAACGCCCAGAATCGGGACGATGCGTCCCATCGAGCGGCCGATCTCGCGAAGGCCGCCGGTCACGTCGCGATCGCCGAGCGGCTCCGGAAGGGAAGCGGATCGGGTTGGCTCCGCTGAAGCGCTCGGCCCGAACCTCAGCGGCCCGAACCGTTCGTCGACCCCCGCGACGCCTCTTCCAGCAGCTCGATCGGATGCGCCACCCGCGCCGCGCTCCCGCGCCCGGCGAGCCCCGCCGCGATCTGCATCGCGCAGCCCGGGTTCGCCGTCGCGACGATCTCCGGCGTCGCCTCTTCGAGCGCATCGAGCTTCGGCGCGAGCACGCGCGCCGCCATCTCGGGATGGGTCAGGTTGTAGATGCCCGCGGCGCCGCAGCAGGCCTCGGGATTGCGGTGCGCGACGAGCTCGAGCTGCGGAATCGCCGTGAGCAGCCGGCGCGGCGCGGCGGCGATGCCCTGCGCATGGATCAGATGGCACGGATCGTCGTAACAGACGCGCCGCGGGATCGGCGCGAGCGCGAGCGCCGGCGCGCGACCGGAGACGGAGTCGACGGCGCCGACCTCGGCCAGGAAATCGAGCACGTCGCGCACGCCCCCGGCGAGCGCACGTCCGTCGCTGCCGATCCAGTGCTCGAGCTCGCGGAGCGCTGCGCTGCAGCCGGCGGAGGTCACGAGGATCGCGTCGATCCCGCCCTCTGCGAGCATCGGATCGAAGACCGTGACGTTATGCCGTGCGAGCTCGCTCGCTCGCTCGAGATCCCCCGCATGCGCGTGCAGCGCGCCGCAGCAGCCCTGTCTCTCCGGCACGACGACGTCCCAGCCCGCGCGCGCGAGCACGAGACGCGCGGCCTCGTTGACGCGTCCGAAGAACTCCGGCATGACGCAGCCCTCGAAGAGCGCGACGCGACCGCGACGCGGCCCGATCGCCGGCGTGAAGGCCGGCATACGCCGCCGCTCCGCCGCCGCGGGGATGCGCGGCAGCAGGCGCGCGCGCTCGGCGAGGGGGGCGGGCAGGATGCGCTGCGCGAGCGCCATCAGCCCGAGCCGCTGCGCGAGCGCGAGCAGGCCGACGAGCAGGCCGAGCCGTCCGCGCCGCGGCACGACCTCGCGCAGCATGAACCGCTCGATCGCCCGCACGAGCGGGCCTCCGGGCTGCGCCTCGCGCACGGCCGCGCGCGTCTTCTCGAGGATCTCGCCATACCGAACGCCCGACGGGCAGGCCGTCTCGCAGGCCCGGCAGCCGAGACAGAGGAACGCCTCCTCGGCGAGCAGCGCCGGATCGTCGAGCCTTCCCTCCGCATGGCCGCGCATGAGATAGATGCGGCCTCGGGGCGACGAGGTCTCGCGACCCGTCGCGCGATAGGTCGGACAGCTCTGGAGGCAGAGTCCGCAGTGGACACAATCGAGCGTCGCCGCATGGATCTCGCCGAAGAGCCGGCCCGCGAGGGGCGAGCAGGCGAGCGCATCGGAAGCGGTGGTCGCCGGGGGCGCGGGGATCGGATCATCGATGCGGGTCATCGACTCAGCTCCCCATCACGAAGCGGCCCGGGTTGAGGATGCCGCGCGGATCGAAGCGCTTCTTCAACTCCGCCGCGAGCGCGCGCGTGCCGGGCGCCTCGCCGAAGACGTCGAGCGCGTCGAAGCCCGCGGCCGGCAGCCATTCGAAGCTCGCGTGTCCGCCGCAGGCGATCGCCCGCTCGCGCAGGCGGAGCAGACCTTCGGCGTCGATCGGCGCTTCGCCGCTCCGTGCCGTCAGGACGCCGAGGCCGAGATCGATCGAAAGCTCGAAGCCCGCGGCGAGGAGCGCTTCGCGCATCTCGCCGAGCCGCGTCGCGAGGACCCGGGCGCGCAGGCCGATCGGATGGCGGCTCGCGGCCTCGGCCCGCGCGTCGCGCAGCCGATCGACGGCATCGGGCGCGGCGGGCTCGAGGACGAAGTCGCGGGCGAGTCGCTCGCGGTCATGAAGCAGGCCGGCCTCCCCCGAGCCGAGCTCGACGAGCAGCTCGGCGTGCGCATCGGTGGGCGATTCGTTCCAGACGAAGGCCCGGGCGCTCGCACTGCGGGCGCTCTCTCGCGCGCGCTCGAAGCGGGCGCCGTCGCGAGGGGCCGCACCCGAAAGCACTGCACGCTGCGCCGGCTGCGGCCGCAGCCGAAGCCAGGCGCCGGCGACGACACCGAGCGAGCCGAACGAGCCCGTGTAGAGCTTCGCCATGTCGTAGCCGGTGACGTTCTTGACGACCCGGCCGCCGCATTTCGACGGCGTCCCGTCGGCACCGACCAGCTCGAGGCCGAGCACGGCGTCGGCGACGCGCCCGAATGCGTGTGCGCGCGGGCCCGTCGCCGCGCTCGCGATCGTGCCGCCGATCGTCGCCGTGTCGCCTGGCGGATCGAGCGGGAGCTCCCAGCCCTCGGCGGCGACGATTTGCTGGAGCGTGCGGACCGGCGTGCCGGCGAGCGCGTGGACGACGCCTTCATCGGGCTCGAAGACGTCGACGCCCGAGAGCGCTTCGAGCGAGATCGCCGCCGCGAGCGGCCGGGCACGGTTCGCGAACGCGAGCCGCGTGCGGCCCCCGCAGACGAGCACGGCCTCGCTCTTCGCATGCCGTTCGGCGAGCAGCGCCGCGAGCTCGGCGACGTCGGCCGGACGATGAATGCGCTCGACGGATGCGCCGGGCACGTCGATCCGCGCCGTCCCCTGCGCCGCCGCCCGGCCCGCGCCCGATTCGGCTCGCAGGCTCATTCGAACGGCACCGCGTCGTATCCCCGCGCCTTCGGATTCGATTCGACACAGAACCGCGTCGTCGGAATGATCTTGCCGGGGTTGCAGAGGCCGTCGGGGTTGAAAGCGTCGCGCAGGCGCATCATCGGATCGAGATCCGCGGCACCGAAGACGAGATGCATGTAGTCGCGCTTCTCGACTCCGACGCCGTGCTCGCCGGTGATCACACCGCCGACGGCGACGCAGGCCTCGAGGATCTCCTTCCCCGCCGCCATGACGCGCGCGAGCTCGTCCGGATCGCGGCGATCGAAGCAGATGTTGGGATGCAGGTTGCCGTCGCCGGCATGGAAGACGTTCGCGAGCTTCAGGCGATGGCGATCGCAGATCTCGCAGACCTTCGCGAGGATCGCGGGCAGATGGATGCGCGGGACGACGGCGTCGTGGACGTAGAGATCGGGCGCCAGCCGTCCCATCGCGCCGAACGCGCCCTTCCTCGCCCGCCAGAACCGCTTGCGCTCGGCTTCGTCCCGGGCGATCTCGATCGCCTGACAATGCTCCGCTTCGCAGGCGGCGCGGATCGCCTCGATCTCGCCGGTGAGGTTCACGGGCAGGCCGTCGAGCTCGACGATCAGGACCGCGCCGGCCGTCGTCGGCAGGCCGGCCGCGTAGACGCTCGCCTCGACGGCCTCGATCGTGCGCCGGTCCACGATCTCGAGCGCCGCGGGCACGACCCCGCTCCGGATGATGCGTCCGACCGCACGACAGGCCGCGACGACGTCTTCGAACAGGACGAGCAGCGTCTCGACGGCCTGCGGGATCGCCGTGAGCCGGACCGTCGCTTCGGTCACGATCCCGAGCGTCCCCTCGCTCCCGACGATCGCCCCGACGAAATCGAAGCCCGGCCCCTCGCCGATGCGGTTGCCGAAGCGCTGGACGCTGCCGTCGGGCAGAACCATCTCGAGGGCGAGGACGTGGTTCGTCGTCGTGCCGTATTTCAGTGTATGCGGTCCGCCGGAGTTCTCCGCGACGTTGCCGCCGATGGTGCAGGCCTGCTGGCTCGAAGGATCGGGCGCATAGAAGAGGCCCAGCGAAGCGACCGCCGCCGAGAGCTCCGCGTTCACGACGCCCGGCTGGACGACCGCGACCCGGTTCTCCGCGTCGATCTCGAGGATCCGGTTCATGCGTGAGCATTCGATCAGGATCCCGCCTTCCGTCGCATGCGCACCGCCCGAGAGTCCCGTCCCGGCGCCCCTCGGCACGAACGAGGCGCCGAGCGCCCGACAGGCCCGCACGATCGCCGCGACCTCTTCGGCCGAGACCGGCAGGACGACGGCGAGCGGCCGCTTCGGGGAGAGCGTCAGTCCGTCGCATTCGTAGGCGAAGAGCTCGCCTTCGCGGGTCAGGCAGCGATCGTCGCCGACGATCTCGCGCAGCCGGGCGAGCAGCGCGGCCGACATCAGGCGAGGCCGAGACGTTCCAGGTCGTCCTCGTCGAGGCCGAGGTAATGGCCGACCTCGTGTCGCACGGTGACCTGGATCTGGTCGATCAGCTCTTCCTCGTTCTGACAGACCTTCTCGAGGTTCTTCTTGAAGAGCAGGATGCGGTCGAGATCGACGGGCTGGTCCGTGACGAGGGCCTCGGTGCGCGGGACGCCGAGGAAGAGGCCGAGGGTCTGGGGCGAGATGCGCTCTTCACGAATCAGCTCGGCCTGCGGAAGATCCTCGACGAGGACGGCGACGCCTTCGATGTGCTCGCGGATCGAGCGGGGGAGGTTGGCGATCGCCGCTTCGACGGCGCGCGCGAAGGTCGCGTCGTCGATCCGGACCGGGATCAGGAATTGCTGCGGATCGAGGGTGTTCGCGCGCGCGAAGGCCTGGGCAGAATTCTCGATTCCGATGCCGGGAGAACCGGACGCATCGCCTTCGTCTTCGAGCCGCTCGAGCACGAGTCCGAGATAGTAGGCGGGATGCGCAGCGTCGGGATCCGTCGCGACGACCCGCTCGAGCACGCGCTTCGCATCCTGGAGCTCGCCGAGCTCGAAGAGCACCTGCCCCTCGAACGAGCCGTAGAGGCCCGCCTCGCCCCCCGTCTTCGCCGCGCGCCGCACGAGGAAGAGCGCTCCCTCGAGATCGTCCTGATAGAAGAGGGCCTTGCTCTTCAGGTAGTAGACCTCGGCCTGGAGCATCCGATCGGGGCGCGGCAGATGCGCGCTGCCGGCGAGCAGCTCGTCGGAGAGGCGGACCGCGGTCGCGAACTCGCCGAGCTCCTCGACGAGCAGCTCGATGCGATTGAGATGGGCGGCCGTGAACTTGCCGTCGGCGAGGATGGCGCGATCGAATTCGACCAGCGCCTCGTCGATGCGGCCGTCGTCCCAGAGGATCTCGCCGCGACCGTTGTGGGCCTCGGCGCCGTCGGGATGGACGCGCAGGGCCTCGTCGAGCCAGGCGAGCGCCTCTTCGATGCGACCGCCGTGCGACGCCTCCATCGCCTGGTCCAGGCAGTCCCAGTAGCGATCCTTGTCCTTGCGCATCCCTAGGGTCCCATCGGCCTGCCGATCCCACGAATCCACGGGCACATCACGCGCCACTGTCGGCCACGGTTGCGTCGGATGGGGGCTCGAAAACGGGCAGCGTAGCGTAGGCGTCCGTCGGAACCCGCCCGATCGCGCGCAGCACAGAAGCGTGCTCGGGAGAGAAGAGGGGAAGATGAGTCGATCGACCCGGAGGGACCCCTCGCGCCGGTGGGGCCTCGAGCGGAAAAGCGCTGCCGCCCCGCCTATGCTGCAGGCCTTGAAGACCCCTCGCCCTCGCTTCGCCCGGCTCCTCGCCCTTCTCCTGGGCGGAATCCTCCTGGGCGGAATCGGACTGGCCTGCGCCACCGCGCCGCCCGCCGGCCCGCCCTTCACCGCCGCCCCCGCGCCCGGCCCCGGCCGCGCGCGCCTGTACGTCTATCGCGTCGATCCGCAGGCCTCGCTCTCGACCGTCGAGTTCGCGATCGACGGCCGATCCCAGGGCCGGCTCGGCAATGGCGAGTACGCGACGTTCGAGGTCGCGGCGGGCAGTCATCGGCTCGATCTCCGGCTACGGGGACTCGCGTTCGCGAGCTGGGGCTGGAATCGGCAGCAGGTCCGGGCCGGTTCGGGCGAGACGATCTACCTCGAGGTCTCGGTGCGACTCCATGCCCAGCCGAACGCGCAGCCGGCGGGTCAGGGCGCCGCGCCGGCCATCCCCGGCAGCGGACGCGATCTCGAGATCGCCGGCCGGGAGAGCGGCGCGGCCAGCGAGAACGTCTTCCTCCAGCACCGATCGGAATCCGATGCCCGAGCGGCGCTCGCCGGGACGACCCGCCGCGTTCCCTAGGCTCCGCGGCCGGTCGCCTCGGAGGGCTTCGATGGTGGGCCCGCCTGGACTTGAACCAGGGACCAGCCGGTTATGAGCCGGCCGCTCTAACCACTGAGCTACAGGCCCGCCGTCGCGCAGTCTAACGCCGATCGCCCGGAAGGCGCTGGCCGCCTTCGCGGCATCGCCGACCGCGGATCACGCGTTGGCATCCCGAAGTCGAGCTGCCAGAATCCCGTTCATGACGACTTCGAATCGGAATCATTTCGTGGCGGTGATCGGCGGGGCGACGGCAGGCGCGGAGATCGCGAGTCGGCTCGCGGATCGGGGCGTATCGGTCGTGGTCTTCGAGCAGAACAAACGACCCTACGGAAAGATCGAGGATGGGCTTCCGCGCTGGCACGAAGCGCTGCGCGAGAAGGAATACGCGACGATCGACGAGAAGCTCTCCCGGCCCGCCATCGCGTTCGTGCCGAATACCCGGATCGGCCGCGACATCGGCTTCGCCGAGCTCACGAAGGACTGGGGCTTCTCGGCCGTCGTGCTCGCGAACGGCGCCTGGCGCGATCGCCCGCTGCCGATCGAGGGCGCGGATGCCTACGTCGGCAAGGGCCTCGTCTACCAGAATCCCTTCGTGATCGCGTTCAATCACGCCGAGCGCGGCGATCTGCCGGGGCCGGGCTACGAGATCCTGCCCGGCGCCGTCATCGTCGGCGGCGGACTCGCGTCGATCGACGTCGCCAAGATCCATACCCTCGAGCTGACGGTGCGCGAGCTCGCGAAGCGCGGAATCGCGGCCCACGTCAACGAGCTCGAGATCAAGGGCATCCCCAAGATCCTCGCGGGCCATGGGCTCACCTTCGCGGATCTCGGAATCGTCCCGCCGACGATCTACTACCGCCGCCGCGTCGAGGACATGCCGCTGATGAGCGCGCCCGAGGGCGCGGACGCCGCACGCATCGCGAAGGTCGAGGCGGGTCGCAAGCGCATGCTCGAAAAGTCGACCGAGAAATACTGCTTCAAGGTCGAGCCGCTCTCGGCCCCCGAAGCGCTGATCGTCGAAAACGGTCGCCTCGTCGGGCTCCGGCTGCGCCGCACGAAGATGGAGAACGGCAAGCTCGGGATGACCGACGAACGATTCGAGGCGCGCGGACCCGTCGTCATCAGCTCGATCGGCTCGATCCCCGAGCCGATCGAAGGCATCGCGATGAAGGGCGAGCTCTTCGACTTCAAGGACTGGGAGATCGGCCGCCTCGAGGGCTATCCGACCGTCTTCTCGGTCGGCAACGTCGTGACGGGCAAGGGCAACATCGTCGCCTCGCGCAAGCACGCGACGCAGGTCTCGGAAGAGGCCGTCGAGGCGTATCTGGGCGTCGGCGAAGGCGACGACCGTACGATCGCGACCGACGTACGCCCCGCTGCCGAGCATGCCGCGAAGGCGGCCGAGAGCGTGCTCGCGAGCCTCGGCAACGCGAGCGCGCCGAGCGCCGAGCAGGCCGCCGAGCTCCGCGAGCGGATCGCGAAGCTCCAGCGCGCCGTCGGCTACGACGACTACAAATCCTGGATGGAGCACGTCGGCCCGCCCTGTTAGTCGGGACGAGTTCCGACGAGCGGGGCGGACGGCGAAATCCTCCGGGACGGCCCGAAAGGCCCGGATCGAGCCGATCCCCGCTCGCGGCGATGGCCGCTCAGGCGCGCGGGATCGGCGGAGGCGTCGCGGCGAAGAGGCCCTGGAGCATCGGTACCGCTTCGGCGGCCTGCCATTCCGCCATGCCCGGCGACCAGACGAGCGACGCCCGCGTCACGCGCCCGCTGGCGATCGCCTGGGCGAGCTGTGCCCCCGTGAACGGCCCGACGGGCGCGCCGTTCTCTGCGATGTGCCACGGCGCCGCCGGCAAGAGCGGCGGCACCGACGCGGCGGCGCTCGCGGCCTGCATCGGCGCACCGACCGCGCCGGAAATGCCCGCCCCGGACGCACCGTTCGCCCCGGCGCCCGGCATCGCGTTCGTGAACGCGAGCCCCATGCCGAGACCGACGCCGGCCGCTGCGATCCCACCCGCCGGGTTCGCAGCCGCGGTCGGCAGTGCATTCGCGAGCTGATAGGCCTGGTAGACGCCCATGTCGCCGATCGCCGTCATGCTCGCGCGCGTATCGAGCGCCCGCTCGACCTCCGGAGGGACCGACACGTTGACGATGTAGAGCTGCGGGATCTCGAGCCCGAACTCGTCGTCGATCTTCGAGAGCACCTCGCGCCGCAGCGTCTCCGACATCGATCCGTAGCTCTGCGCGAGATCGAGCACGCCGACGCCCGAGCTCGCGACCACGTCCGCGAACGCCATCGAGATGATCGAGCGCAGCAGCGCCGAGATCTCCTCGGCCTCGTAGACGCCGTCGGTCCCGACGAGCTCGGAGAGAAGCTTCGCCGGATCGGCGGCCCTCAGGGTGTAGGTCCCGAACGCCCGCACGCGGACGGGGCCGAAATCGGGGTCGCGCAGGGGGACGGGATTGGCCGTGCCCCATTTGAGATCGGTCAGCTGACGCGTGCTGACGAAATAGATCTCGGCCTTGAACGGGCTGTCGAAGCCGTGATACCAGCCCATCAGCGTCGAGAGGATCGGGAGGTTCTTCGTCTCGAGGCGGTACTGGCCCGGGCCGAAGACGTCGGCGACGCGGCCCTGATGGACGAAGACCGCGGATTGTCCGGGGCGGACGATCAGCTGCGCCGCGTACTTGATCTGATTCCGGTAGCGCGGGAAGCGCCAGACCAGGCTGTGCTGGCTGTCGTCGATCCATTCGATGATGTCGATCAATTCGGCGCGCAGCTTCTCGAAGAGGGCCATCTGGATTCCTTTCCGTTGGATCGCAGGGCCGGCGGCCGTTCGCCGTCGGGCCCGGTCGGGGTTCTTCTCGCGGCGGCTCAGTCGAGCAGCGCGCTCAGAAAATCGAGGATCGTTCCGCCGCCGGAAGCCGCACCCGTCTCGCCGAAGATCGAGCCGCGGCTCCGCGCCCGGGGCGACTGCGCCAGCACGCGGCGCACGGCGTCGTCCGCCGCCTCCTTCTCCCGCTCCGCCCGGCGATCCGCCTCGGCGTCGGCGACCCGCTGCGCCCGGCCCGAGAGGACGAAGCCCGCGATCCGCTCGAGCTCGTGGGCGTCGAGCCAGGTGCCGTGGGCATGACACTGATCGATGATCACACCGGATCGCTTCTGGTAGTTGCGCCGCGTCATCAGGTCGCTGCAGACGGGACAGCGCCGGTACTCGACCTGGCGACTCGCCGGATTGTCGCCGTCGACGCGCGGGGCGACCGATCCGCCGGCAGCGACGCTGAGACGCGCGGACTCGGCGGCACGGTCGACCAGCGCGGAGAAGCGGTCCATCGGGGCCCAGAGGCCGTGGCATTTCCCGCATTCGAAGACGACCAGGCCGCCGACCTCGCGCGGCTGCAACGAGCGCGCACAACACGGGCAATCGACCCGGCCCTCCCCGCCACGCTCGGGGATCGGCTGCGGATCGAAGCCGATGCCGCAGGCGGTGCAGAAGCGGGCTCCATCCTGGTTGCGTGCGAAGCACTCGGGGCAGATCAGGCTGCCGGGATCCGCGGAGGGGACGATGCCGGAGCCGCAGAAGGCGCAGACCTCTTCCCCGCTCTTCGCGCGGGCACCGCAGGCGCCGCAGCGCTCGGCGGCCGCGTCGGCGCTCGCCTTGGGCGCCTTCGCTTCGAGGATCTCGCCGCAGACGCAATCGAGCGTCTCTCCGCCCGTGTGCCGGGACAGATCGTATTGGGCATGACAACGCGGACAGGCGACGAGCTTCACGCAGACCTCGCCGCGTGCCTATCGGACGGGGCGCAGGACCGCTTGACGATCGAGTGGCTCGCCGCGGAGGGGCGGCTCGGCCGGGCCGACCTCCGGCCTAGGAGTCGAGGAAGCCCTTGAGGGATTTGCTGCGGCTCGGATGCCGGAGCTTGCGCAGCGCCTTCGCCTCGATCTGGCGGATCCGCTCGCGGGTCACGTCGAAATCCGCGCCGACCTCTTCGAGCGTGCGATTCGCGCGCTCGCCGA
>CAUJGH010000425.1 GCA_963169575.1 Myxococcota bacterium
TCGAACGAAGGCAGCAGCGCCGCCGTCGACTTCATCCTCGCGAATCTGCGCTTCCAGAACGGTGATACGGCGGGCGCCGTCGAGGCCTACGACCGCGCCCTCGCGAAGTTCCCGGACTTCCGCCGGGCCCACAAGAACCTCGGCCTCGTCCACGTCCAGGTCGGCAATTTTCCGGGCGCGATCGTGCATCTGACCCGCGCGATCGAGCTCGGCGACCGGGACGGCCGGACCTACGGCCTGCTCGGCTACAGCCATCTCAGCCAGGAGAATGCCTTCGCCGCCGAGGAGGCCTATCGCACCGCGATCCTGCAGCAGCCCGATTCGAAGGATTGGAAGCTCGGCCTCGCCCGCGCGCTGCTCAACCAGGAGAAGCACGCGGACGCGGTCGCGCTCTTCGAGAGTGTCTTGCAGAAGCATCCCGGCGATGCGGAGACGTGGAAGCTCCAGGCGAACGCCTATCTCGGCCTCGATCAGCCGATGGCGGCCGCGGTCAACCTCGAGGCCGTGCGCAGCCTCGGCAAGGCCGATGCGACGCTGCTCAACCTGCTCGGCGACATCTATCTCAACGAGGGCATCTACGACCTCGCCCGGGACGTCTATCTCGAGGTCATCGAGAAGGACTCCGGCGGGAGCCGCTACCGCGCGGCCTTCCGGGCGGCGGATCTGCTCTACCGCGCCCAGGCGATCGAGGAGTCGGAGCAGCTCGTCGGAACGATCCAGAAACGTTACGCAAGCGCTCTCGGCAATGAAGAGCAGCTCGAGCTGATGACGCTCCAGGCGAAGCTCGCGCGGGCGCGCGGCCGGGACGCCGAGGCGGCGAAGCTGCTCGAGTCGATCGTCTCCCGCGACGGCACCCGCGGCGACGCGCTGCTCGAGCTCGCCCGCCACCACCGTGACCAGGGCAACGAAGAAAAGGCGCTCCTGATGCTCGAGCGCGCCCAGAAGCTCGAGGCCTACGAATACCAGGCGCTCGTCGAGACGGCACAGCTCCGGGTCGCGGGCCGCGACTACGAAGAGGGTGCGAAGCTCCTGCGGCAGGCGCTCCGGATCAAGCAGGAGCCCCGGATCGAGCAGTTCCTGGCGCGGGTCGAGGCGGCTTCGCGCCGGCAGTAGTCGGCTTTGGAGTCGGCATCGGAGTCGGCTTCGGAATCGGAATTCTGCGCGCCGGATACGCTCGCGTGGGCGCGGCAGGGCGGCCGCAGGCGGCTTCGCGCCTCAGGCGTCGACCCACTCGATCTTGTCGTCGAGCGACTGGCGGCGTCCCTTGGGCCATTCGTCCGGGTTCGCCGGATGACCGACGTAGAAGATCCCGAGACAGCGATCCTTCGCGCCGATGCCCATCCAGGCGTTCATCTCGGGCGTGTAGAGAAAGCCCGGGGTCGACCAGAAGGTTCCGAGCCCCCGCGCCGTCGCCGCGAGCTGCATGTTCTGGACGGCGCATGCAACCGCCTCGATCTCCTCGAGCTCGGCGATCTTCTCGTTCGGCTGGCGCGCCATCCAGACGAGCATGACGACCGGCGCCTTCAGCGGCATGACGCGCATCTTCTCGAGCTTCTCGGGCTTCTGCTGATCGAGGGGCATCGTCGTCTGATAGAGCGTCGCCATCGCGTCGGCGAGCTTCTGGCGGGCGGGGCCTCGGAATATCCGGAAGCGCCAGGGCTCGGTCAGCCCATGGCTGGGCGCCCAGCGGGCGCTGTCGAGCACGCCGCGCAGGTCGGTCTCGGAGACGGGGGCGTCGCTCATCATGGGCGGCTTGATGGTGCGGCGATGCTGGATGATCTCGTCGATGGCCTTCGGGTCCACTGCGATTCCTTCTCGTTTCTCAGATGCCGAGCTGGGACAATGCGTCGATGATGCGGCCGAGCAGGAGCGAGAGGTTCGGCCGCGTCTCCTCGACGCGGGCGGCGAGCTCGCGGAGCTCCTCGTAGAAGGGCTCGGCCAGGGCCGTCGCGGGGTTCTCGTCGTCGAGGTGCACGGAGACCTCGGCGAGGGTCCGGTCGAGCAGCGTGCGGTCTGCCGAAGAGAGCGGCGCGCCCGAGGCGAGCTCCTTGCGGATGTGTGCGATCGAATCTTCGAGATGCTTGCGGGGGGGCATTTTCGACTCCTTCGGTCTCCCGGAGACGGGCCTTGCCGGGGGCTCGCGACCGCCGGGGGCTGACTATAGTGTGCGCCATGCCGAAACGCGCCCATCCCCCGACCGATCCCGAAGAATCTCCGCTCTCCGCCGGCGGGCCGCCGCCGTCCGGGCGGACCACGCGTGCGGCCAGCGGCCTCGTGTTATTCGGTCTGCTCGTCGGTCTCGCCTGTGCCGACGGAGATGCCGGCCGCTCGGGCGAGTCCGGCGGAAGCGATGCAGGGGCGGCGAGCGGAGGAGGGGCGGCCGCGACGACGGCGGCGCCGGGCGTGAATGCAGCAGCCGATGCGGCAGGAGCCGATGCCGGCGAAGAGAAGGGCGATCCGGCGCGCGACGCCTGGGTCGTTCCCGATGCGATGGGCGACGTCTATGCCGCGAACTGCGCGGTCTGCCATGGCGCCGCGCTCGAGGGCTCGGCGCTCGGTTCGGCCTTGAACGGCCCGGCGCTCGTCCACGGGGATTCGGTCGACGCGGTCGTCGCGAGCATTTCCCAGGGCTTCGGCGCGAAGATGCCGGGCTGGGCCGAGGCGCTTCCGGCCTCCGACATCCGCGGGCTCGCGATCTATCTGCTCGAGAAGCGCGAGGGCGATCGCGGCGACCGGGGAACGGGGGTCGGCGTCCCGCCCGCGATCCCGACCGGAGTCCTCGAGACGAAACACCACGACTTCCGGATCCGCGTCGTCCGCGGCGACATCTCCGAGCCCTACTCGATCGCGCCGCTCCCCGACGGCCGCATCCTGCTGACCGAGAAGATGCGCGGCCTCTCGATCGTCTCGGCCGACGGTGCCTCGGCGACCCTCGTGACGGGTACGCCGAAGGTCTTCGCCGACTCCGAGCTGCGCGGGACCGCCTATGCCGGCATGGGCTGGATGCACGAGGTCGCGCTGCATCCCGACTACGCGAACAACGGCTGGATCTATCTGCTGTACGGCGATCGCTGCGAAGGCTGCAATGAAGCGAGCCGGAAGACGGGACGGCCGGTCGTGATGCTGAAGCTCGTCCGCGGCCGGCTCTCGGGCGATGCCTGGATCGACCAGCAGACGATCTGGGAAGCCCCGAAGGAGACCTATCAGGACGGGCTCGAGAACGGCGCCGGCGCCCGCATCGAATTCGACGACGCGGGCCATGTCCATTTCGTCGTCGGCCAGTTCGTCGACTACGCCGGCATACAGGATCTGGACCGGCCCTACGGCAAGATCATGCGCGTTCGCGACGACGGCCGGATCCCCGCAGACAACCCGTTCGCGAAGGTCCCCGGCGCGCTTCCGGCCATCTACACCCTCGGCCACCGCGTCGCCCAGGGCCTCGCCTTCGATCTCGCGACCGGCCGCCTCTGGGCGACCGAGCACGGCCCGCGCGGCGGCGACGAGCTCAACCTGATCCGCTCGGGCGTCAACTACGGCTGGCCCGTCATCAGCGAGGGCGTCGACTACGACGGTCGCCCGATCCACTACGCCGAAGAGCTCGGCCTCACCGTCGACCCGAAGACCCTCGAGCGACCGAAGATCGCCTGGACCCCGTCGCCCGGCGCTTCGAGCCTCGTCTTCTATCGCGGCGCGGCCTTCCCGAAATGGCAGGATCAGGCGATCGTCGCGACGCTCGCCAAGAACGATCTCTGGCGTTACGTCCTCGACGAGAACGGCGCCGTGGAGCAGGAGACCCTGATCGCCGGCCTCGGCCGCTTCCGCGACGTCGAAATTGCCCCCACCGGCGAAATCCTCCTCCTCCTCGAACACCGCGCCGGCAGCCAGATCCTCCGCCTCGAACCCGTCCCGCGTTAGTCAAGACCCGCCCGCAGCGAACTGCGGCGGCCTGGCACGACCAACGCTGTCCGGCCCGCGCGCCCTACCGCGCCGGCAAGGCGATGGTCTTGACCTCGAGATGCTCCTCGAACCCGACCGTGCCGTGCTCGCGGCCGAGCCCGGACTCCTTGTAGCCCCCGAACGGCACGTCCCAGTTGTAGTAGGCGCCGCCGCAGACCGAGAGCGTCCCCGTGCGGATCTGGCGCGCGACCGCGAGCGCGCGCTCGACGTCTCCGCCCATGATCGCCCCCGAGAGCCCGTAGCGGGAGTTGTTCGCGATCCGGATCGCGTCCTTCTCGTCTTCGTAGCCGATGATGCACTGCACCGGCCCGAAGACCTCGTTCTGCGCGAGGGCCGAGTTCTCGTCGGCGATGAACGCGGTCGGCTCGAAGAAATAACCCCTGGCCAGATGCTTCGGCCGCCCGCCGCCGACGACGAGCTTCGCACCGTCGGCGAGGGCCTTCTGGACATGGCCTTCGACTCGCTCACGCTGGATCGCGCTGTTGAGCGGGCCCATGATGTTCGCCGGATCCATCGGATCGCCGTAGGCGACCGCCTTCATCGCCTTCTGCACTGCATCGACGACCGCGTCCAGCTCGCGCTTCGGAACGAGCAGGCGCGTCAGGATCGC
>CAUJGH010000426.1 GCA_963169575.1 Myxococcota bacterium
CAGCCGCTCGCATAACCGAGCGCCTCGGCGCGCTGCGCGCGCGCCCGCACCTCGCCGATCGGCGAAGCCGGCCCCCATGTCTCCGAGACGAAGATCCCGACGCGCACGTTTCCGCCTCCCCCGACGCGTCGATGCGCGTCCACGATCTTCCGAGCATCCCGGCTCGCCGGTGCTTCCGCTCTCCGAGTCTCGCCGGTACTTCCGCTCTCCGGGTGTGGAACCGCTAGCGATTCCCGAGGCGGGGAGCCAGGCTCCGAGGACGAGGGCCACGTCGGGAAGCCGAATGCCGCGCAGGTCCCGACGCCGGTCGTCTCTGCCTCGGGCGTCGTGGCGGCGGTCGCCCGCGGCGCCTGGCAGGGCTAGCGTCGAGCGCGTGAATCGGGCGCACGCGAGCCGTCGTACGCCCGAGCGGGAGGAGCGTCCATGCGTCTGATCGACGTCGACAGCCATTTCCTCGAGCCGCCGGATTGGCTGCACGCGATCGATCCGAAGCTCGCGGCGGAGATCCCGGCCGGTGATCCGATCGAACGCATCGTGCAGGGCGTCGTCGGCGATCTGCTCGAGGTCGTTCCGCGCAGCCAGCGCCCCGAGAACCTGATCGATCTGCTGGCGCCCTCCGGTCGCCGTGCGCTCGCGGCGCTGCTCGCCGAAAACGCCGAGATCCGGGATGCGAAGCTCGCCGGTCCGCCGGGCAGCTACGACGCGAGCGAGCGCATCGCGCTGCTCGACCAGCATGGCATCGACGTCCAGATCCTGAACGCGACGCTCGGCACCGGCGCCTACGCCGCGGCCATGAAGATCGGCCGCCCCGACCTCGCACAGCGCTCGCTCACGGCCTACAACCGCTGGACCGCCGAAACCCTCGCCGGTCATACCGATCGTCTCATCCCCACGACCCTCATCGATCTCGCCGACGTCGACTGGGCGCTCGCAGAGATGGATCGCATGCGGCGCGCCGGAAGCCGCGCCGTCCAGATTCGCGCCGAGCCCGTCTCCGCGACGAAATCCCTCGCCCATCCCGACCACGAACGCGTCTGGTCTGCGGCCGAGGACCTCGGCATGGCCGTGATCTTCCACATCGCCGGTGGTCGCGCCGAGATCAAGCGGGGCTGGTATTTCAACGGCGGGGATCCCGGCCACTTCGCGCTGCTGCATCTGATCAACAGCCCCGTCGTCCCGCAGCTCGCCCTCGCGGCGATGCTGCTCGAAGGCGTCTTCGCGCGCCATCCGCGACTCGTCGTGATGGTGCAGGAGCTCGGCATCAGCTGGCTGCCGCATTTCATGGAGCTGATCGACGGAGCGATCATCGGCGACTGGGGCGCGCAGTTCGGGATGGGACCGGGCGATTGGAAGTACCCGCTGAAGCCGTCCGAATATCTCGAGCGGCAGGTGCGCGTTTCGGTCCTCGCCGCGGGCGAAGCGCTGCGGCCGACGCTGGATCGCGTGCCGCCCGGCATGCTGCTCTATTCGAGCGACTTCCCGCATCAGGAAGGCCGCTGGGAAGCGCAGCAGATCTTCGAGGCCCAGATGGATGGCATCGATGCGACGGCGCGGGAGCTCTTCTTCGGGAAGTCGATCGCGGATCTGCTCGCGCTCTGACTAACCGACGATCTCCTGGACTTCCTCGAAGTTCGGAATGTTGCCCTCCCCGTAGCCCGGCATCATCTGGTTGTAGCCGGCGTGCCAACCGATGATCTCCGGCGTGCGCGGGCTGTAGTGCTGGATGTAGATCGTGCGCCGTCGCGCCGTGCCCGTCGGGCCGGGGCCCGCGTGCAGCCCGCAGCCGAAATGCACGGTCGCATCGCCCGGCTCCGTCACGATCGGGATGATCGGCAGCTTCTTCCGCATCGCCTCGTCCGGGAACGGATGAAACGCCTTGCCCCAGCTCCCGGCCATCATGTGGAGCTGGGAGCTGCCGGAATTCGCTGCGTCGAGCTGGACGCCGACGAGGACGCAGGGACAGGTGATGTGGCAGCCGCCGAAGCCGCAGTCGTTGTGGAAAGGAAGGTTGGCGAAGGCGGAGACCTCGGCGCCCGGCGTGAACTCCTTGAGGACCGCGAGGATGCCCTCGATCCGGTCGCCCATCGGCACGATGTTCTCCCGCGAGAGCCCTCGCAATTCGACCACGCGCGGATCCTGGTAGAGCGCCGCGAAGTCCGGGGACTTTTCGGAGAGATAGGTCAGCCGGTACGGGAATCGGCCGCCGCGGCCATCTTCGGCCCACCACGACGTCAGCTCTCCCTCGACGGCCTCGTCGCGCACGCGGTCCAGCTCGCTGGAGAGTCGCGCGATCGTCGCCGGATCGAAGACCCGCTTCACGACGAGATAGCCCGTCTGGCGCAGGAAGTTCGACATCTCCTCGCGGTCGTCGCTCCATTCGAAGCGGCGATGGAGATCGAGCGGACGACCGGCGAGATCACGGAAGTCGAGGTTGCGCCAATCGTAGAGGGGGCGGTCCGAGTAGAGGCAGCGGATCGCCGGCGCCCAGCGATCCCAGGTCTCGAAGCTGCCGCGGCGGAAGCGCACGGCATTCGAATAGAGCAGCCCGATGCGCGTCCGCATCTCGTAGCGGTAGTCGATCCAGGCCTCGTCGCTCATCTCGACGATCGTCTCGGCATCGGCGGCGATGCCCGCGACGACCTCGACCCGATCCGCGCGGCTCACGAAGCTGTACGCGCGCTCGCCGGGGAGGACGATCGCGATCGGGCGCGCGCCCTCGACGTCCCAGTGGACCTTTTCAGACGCGCCTTCGGCGAGCTTCTGCGGAAGCGCACGCGTGTGGAACGCGTCGAAATCGACCGGCGGGTAGCCCGCGCGGCGATACATCCCGCTCTTCACCTCGGCCCCGATGTCGTCGAGCTCGGCTGCGGCCATCTCCATCCTCCCTGCCCGCACCGAGCGGCCGCTGCCGACCCGGCGGGCCCGCCCGGTTCAGTGCGATCGATCGAAATGCGGAATCAGATGCTTGCCGACGTTGCGCATGCCGTCGAGGACCGTCGCCTGGGAGAGGTCCGCGATCTGCATGAAGCAGTTCAGATGGTCGACGCCGAGATCGGCGTACGCCTCGGCCTTTCTTCGGCAGGTCGCCGGATCGCCGACGATCACCGAATCGAGCGTCGAGAGGAGCGCGTAGGCCTCCTCGTTCCCGATCGCTTCGCCCGCCGCCTGGCGCTTCACGAGATCGACGACGGGATGCTCGTTCTGCTGCCTCGCCATCGCCTGGACGTCGGGCTCCGGAATCGAACGCACGTCGGCCGGATTATTAGGCAGCAGCCCGCCCCGAATCAGCTCCCAGACGACCTCCGGCGGCGAGTGGAATACCTCCGGCATCCGCGCCATGTACCAGAGCGCGGCCCGGCAGGCACCGCTCTCGACCGCTGCCTTCTCGGTCTCGGCGACGTGGACGAAGGTGAAGACCGAACGCCGGGGATTGCGGAAGCAGCCGGCCGGCGCATCGCATTCCGCGAGCCCGGCATCGTATTCGGCGAGCAGCGCGGCGATCCCGTCGAGCGGCGCGAGAAGCGTATTGCCCAGGGCGCCGACGCCGAGCTGGCCGGCGAGCCGGAATGCGGCCGGGCTCCCGGTCGTCGCCCACAACGGGGGATGCGGCTTCTGCACGGGCTTCGGAACGATGTTGCGCTCGGGGATCCGCAACAGCGAAGAGTGCCAGGAGAAGCGCTCGCTCGTCCACATCTGCGGAATCATGCGCAGCGCCTCGACGAGCTGGTCGCGACTCGTGTCGACGTCGATCGCGAAGGCGTCCCACTCGCCGGCCAGCGAGCGCGCCATGCCGAACTCGAGGCGACCCTCGCTCATGAGGTCGAGCATCGCGGCCCGCTCCGCGGCCCGGATCGGATGGTTGATCTTGAAGGGAGCGAGGACGCCGG